>JAJYCH010000535.1 GCA_021778575.1 Planctomycetota bacterium | reverse complement strand
CCACCGGTGCCAATGCCTCTCCCGACGTCGCCACCGTGCTCGCCAGTATCCACGCTGCTCCGACGTCGGGTTGCAAGTCGGCCATCGCCCCTCCGGGCCTCCCTGGTGGCGGCCATACGCACTGGAGCAACGGCAACGCCTTTTACGACGGCTTCACCACGGCTCTCACGCCGAACACCAGATCCCCGCTGGGAACCCTCGCAACCGATGGCGACATGAGTTCAATCGATGAGGACGATGGCGGCCCGACCTACAGCGCAGTCACATCGAGAAGCTATCACTCGGGGGGAGTCAACGCCCTGTTCGCCGACGGCAGCGTTCACTTCATCAAGAACACCATCAACTGGCAAACCTGGAGAGCGCTCGGGACCGTCAACGGCGGCGAGATCATCTCGGCCGACAGTTATTGAACGACCCAGACAGGGCAATTTCGACCCACCCGTCGACCGGAGCCTGGACGCGATCAGGCTCCGGTCGTTCTGGTTTCCACAATCCATCCGTCGCGATCGAGACTCTGCGAGCCCTTGGTGAGACTTTCCTCGCTTCGGGGAAATTTTCAACGTTTCGGAATCCTCGGTCTCCAAGCCCTGTCAGCCGTAAATGTTCGTTGGTGTTTGACTTGCGAACAAATTGCGACGTGGGCACATCACTTGCCTCATGTTCGGGCCACTGAACGCTTTCAAAGCGATTATCGCACTTCCGGCCGAGGATCAATACATGAGGAACGATCGGGTAAACGAGCGGATGTGCATCAAAAGAACCCCCCTGCCCCGCGACCAGAGCAGGAGATCGGGCTTCACCTTGATCGAGCTGCTGGTCGTGATCGCGATCATCGCCGTGTTGATCTCCCTGCTTCTGCCGGCGGTCCAGGCGGCTCGGGAAGCGGCGCGTCGGTCTCAGTGCACCAACAACCTCAAACAGATCTTGCTCGGATTTCATAATCATCTCAGCAGCTACAACGCTTTCCCGCCGGTCCGGACCGAGACTCCGAACTTTGGCTGGGGTATCAATATCTTGCCCTATCTGGATCAAAAGCCGCTCTACGACGCGTTCAACTTGTCGAAGAATTTTTACGATTATGAAAATCAGACAGTGACCCACACGGCACTCTCGGTCTTCGTTTGCCCGTCGAATCCGGCGGGGATTCATGACGAAGCCCTGGCACTGGGTCATACGGTTTACGGCACAAGAGGCTATGTCGGCGACTACAAAGCCAATCACCTGTTGAATGCTCAATATCAGGTCAACGGAGCGGCCGGGAACCCTGTTTTGCTCCGCGCCGGCATGTTTCAGCCGATCGCCGCCGTCATTGACGGGACCTCGCAAACAACCTTGCTCCACGAGCAGGCCGGCCGACCCGACTGGTATATGAACCACAAGAAGCAACCTGCTTCGACCACGAACCCGTTAGACCTCTACTGGTGGGACGCCTGGGCGTCCTGGTCGCACTTCACCTATCAAGGCTACGCGGCCGACGGACAGTCGGTCGGTTTCGCCTGCGCCGTGAATTGCAACAACAGTCAGGGGATCTACGGCTTTCATCCGGGAGGAGCCAACGTCGGATTCTGCGATGGCAGCGTCCGGTTCCTCAAGGAGTCGGTCCAGGTCACCATCGTCTTCGCCCTGGCGACCCGGGACGGCGGCGAGATGATCTCTTCGGATTCCTACTGAACCCGGACGCGACACCCTGTTTTTATTCGTTCACCTTGAGATTCGGATCATGACTTGCCAGGTCTCACGGCTCCGGACGACATTCCGCACTCTTGCGACGTTGGCACTACTCATCGGCGGTTGTGGCCAGGCTGACGATGGCCCGGCTGTTTACCGCGTCACGGGAAAAGTCCTGGTCGATGGCCGTCCGGCGGCCAGGGCGCAGGTCATCTTTCATCGATCGGGTGGTTCGGCGAACCATCCGGACCCGATCGCCGAGACGGATGGCGACGGCAACTTCAGCCCCACCACCCGGCTGACCAGGGACGGCGCTCCGGCCGGAGACTACACCCTGACGATTCTCTGGCCCGAGATCCAGGTCGATCACGGCGAGGAGATCGCCGGCCGCGATCGCTTGAACGGATTCTATCGCTATACCTCGACCTCGAATCTGAAAGTGAACATCAAGGAAGGGGAGAATCTGTTGCCCCCCTTCGAGTTATCTTCAACCGTCCATCCGTCGTTGCGAGCGGCCGGTCGTGGCGCACCTGGTCGTTAACTCTGGCCAACGAATGGAGGTCCCTTTGTCCCAAGCCATCGCGACCCGTACTCCCATGACCGTGGACGCCGCGACCAAGCGGTTCCGCCAGGGCGATTCTTTTGTCGAGGCGATCAAGGATGTCTCTCTTTCGATCGAAGACGGCGAGTTCGTCGCCATCATGGGAGCCAGCGGCTCGGGCAAGAGCACGCTTCTCCACGTCATGGCCGGCTTGACCCGGCCCGAAGGAGGGCGGGTCGTCGTTGATGGAACCGACCTGGCGGCTCTGTCCGACGCCAGACTGACTTACTTCCGCCGACGGAAAATCGGCCTCGTCTTCCAGGCATTCAACTTGATCCCGACGCTGACGGCGGAGGAGAACATTACACTTCCTTTATTGATTGAAGGGCGCGACGATCTCGCCGGCCAGCGACTCGACCCGCTTCTCGACCGTCTGGGACTGACCGCCCGGCGACGCCATCGGCCCGATGCTCTCAGCGGCGGCGAGCAGCAACGTGTCGCCATCGCTCGGTCGCTGATCGCCGATCCCGCCCTGGTCCTCGCCGACGAGCCGACCGGCAGTCTCGATTCGGTGAGCGGGCAGAACATTTGCCGACTCTTGCGCGAACTCTCCGACGAGCAGCGCCGGACGATCGTCGTCGTGACCCACGAACCGAGCGTCGCCATCTGGGCCGAGCGGATGGTGGTGATGAAGGACGGCCGGATTCTCACCGACTTCCCGACAACCGATTTCAAGGATGCCCAGGCGCTGGCGATCCATTACCAGGACGTGGTCAACCCGGTCCCTTGCTGAAAAGAGGAGCGAACATGACGCGAGCGGAATTGCGGATCGTCGGAAAGCTGGTCACCGCCCAGGCCCGGCAACGTCCTGGTCGAGTCTTGTTGACCAGCCTGTCCACCATCGCCGCGGCCTGCGTCGTGGTCTGGGTGGTCAGCGGCTACGACGCGCTGGTCGGCCAGTTTGGTGGTCTGGGTGAAGAATACGTCGGCCGCTACTCGCTGCTCTTGCTGCCGACCCGAGGCGAATCGCCGGGCGGCGGGATGGGAGGACGCGGGACATCACAGCTCTCGACCAACCTGATCGATTCGATCCGGAACGACCCGAGCGTGGCCCTGGTCGAGCCCGTTTACGAAACCACCGCCCGGATCAGTCGGGTCGGCGAAGCCCCTCCGCCCCGGATTGGCGGATTCCCCGGTGTGGAAGACAGTCCACCGCCCAAAATCTCCGCCAAGAAAGCAGCGTCGGGACCGATCATCATGGGAGGTATGGCTCAGCTCCGGACCCTGAGCCGGATTCCCTCGCTGGTCGGAACCAATTCAACTGAACCACTTCATACCTTGATTCAAGGCCGATGGTTCGACCCCAAACAGACCGACCGCAACGAAGGGGCGATCACTCACGACTCGGCCGAACAACTGGGCCTCAAGCTCGGCGACGAGGTGGCCGTGACAGGGCTCGGTCGAACGAGTGAACCGGGCCGGGTCAAGATCGTCGCCATCGTCGAGCAGCCCAAGCGACTTCCCGGACCCAGGTTCATGGTCGGCCTGCCGCCATCGCGCGATGGGGCCTTGCCAGGCGGTCCGGTCAACAATGCCGTCTATGTGCCAATGAAACTGGCGGAAAAGCTCAGCGGAGCCCCTTCGAAGATCAGTTACGCGGGAGTCGTGCTCAAACCGGGCGGGAAGATTGACGACTTCCTGACCCGCTGGACCGAGCCGTTCGTCAAGGTGACGCCTCCGGTCGAGGTCCGAACTCCCGAGAAGGTCGACAGCGAGGTCGACAACAGCACGACCTTCGAGACCGTCCGTGTCCAGGCGTTCTCGGCGCTGGGGATCTCGCTCCTGGCCGCCTTGTTCATCATCTTCACGACGCTGAGCATGGGCGTGGACGAGCGAATCCGTCAGTTCGCCATGCTCCGGGCGATCGCGCTCACCAGGGCGCAGATCAGCGCGATGGTGGTGATCGAGAGCCTGGGTCTCGGTCTGATCGGCGGCGGCGGCGGGCTTCTGGCCGGTTGGGGTCTGCTGGCGTTGATGACAAAGCTCCGCCCCGAAGCCGTCGCCGAAGGGGCCGCGCTGGGCTGGTGGTCCATCGGGCTCTCGGGAGTCTGTGCCCTGGGC
>JAJYCH010000534.1 GCA_021778575.1 Planctomycetota bacterium | reverse complement strand
TCCCTTATGCGAATTCCCCGCTCCTGCTTCCTTACGTGCCGCTGACCCTCTCCGAAGTGAGCCCCTGTACTTACGCGGAGTTTGCGGATGAAACGACGAACCTCGTCACCGATCAACCCTCGGAGTTGATTGTCACCGTCCATCCGCCAGCGACGCTCGGGGTCTCGCTCTGGGGTTGGTCGGGAGACGACTCCGACGCCACCGTCGTTTTCGAGTGCGATCTCGCGGAACGGTTGGTCAAAGCCTACAACCGATTCATCAGTTGATCGTCGGTCTCGATCGCGAGCCTCGAATCAGAGTTCAAAGCTGCGTCTGAGCAATCTCAATCGCCTTGAGCAACACACGGGCCTTGTTGACGGTCTCCTCGTACTCATCACCGGGCACGCTGTCGTAAACCACTCCGCCGCCGGCCTGGATGTAGGCGGTCTGGCCGACCAGTACCAGGGTTCTCAAGGCGATGCAGGTATCCATGTTGCCAGTGAAGTCGATATAACCGACCGCCCCGGCGTACGGCCCCCGGCGCTGGGGTTCGACCTCGTCGATCACTTGCATCGCTCGAACCTTGGGGGCTCCCGAGACCGTTCCCGCGGGCAGGCCGGCTCGCAAGGCGTCGAAGGCGGTTTTCCCCTCGGCGAGCTTGCCCGTCACGTTCGACGTGATATGCATGACATGGGAATATTTTTCGACCTTCATCAGGTCCGAGAGGACGACGCTGGAATGTTCGGCGACGCGTCCCACGTCGTTCCGGCCCAGATCGACGAGCATGATATGCTCGGCCCGCTCCTTGGGGTCGGCGAGGAGTTCCTCGGCAAGCGCTCGATCCTCGGCCTCGTCTTTACCGCGTTTCCGTGTTCCCGCGAGCGGCCGGACCGTGACGGCGCCGTCCTCGACCCGGACCAGGATCTCGGGCGAGCTGCCGATCAGGTGGAAATCGCCGAAGTTGAGGTAGAACAGGAAGGGGCTGGGATTGACGACTCGCAGAACGCGGTAGATATCAAATGGTTGCGCCGTGGTCTCAACCTGAAATCGCTGGCTCGGCACCACCTGAAAAATGTCGCCGGCCTTGATGTATTCCTGGCAATGACGGACGACCGCTTCGTAAGCGTCACGCGTGAAGTTGGACTTCGGGACAACCTGGACCGGTCCGTCGGTATCGATATCGTCGAGCGGCAGACTCGGGCCGGGAGCGGACAGTCGCTCGACCAGTTGGTCGACCTTCGCGGCTGCCTGATCGTAAGCGGCTTTGGGGTCAACCCCTTCGCCGAGATGAGCATGAGCAACGACCAGAACGGTCTTGCGAATATGGTCAAAGAGGACCATCTGGTCGTAAAGCGCGAACGAGAGGTCGGGCAGACCTCGGTCATCGGGCGGAGCGTCGGGGAGCTTCTCGGAATAACGCACGGCATCGTAAGCCGCGTAGCCGACGGCTCCGCCAGCGAATCGAGGGAGGCCGGGCAGGTGAACGGCCCGATATTTCGCCAGCAGCGCTTCGAGATCGGCGAATGGGTCGTTCGAAGGGGTCCAGACCGCACTTTGGACAGCTTGCGGCTCGAAGATCCGGACCTCGCGCCCTCGGGCCTCGAATCGGAGGAAGGGCTCGGTCCCGAGAAAGCTGAACCGGCCGACCTTCTCACCGCCGACGACGCTCTCGAACAGAAATGAAGGGGCGGAACGCTCGATCTTCCGGAACGCGGAGACCGGAGTCAAACCGTCGCCGGTCAACTGACGATAGACGGGCACGCAAGGGGCCTGGCCGACCCACCGGGTAAAGTCATCGAACGACGGGCGATGGGCGGGCATGACGGTCAAGCCTTGATTTGATTCGAAAAAAGGGCAGGGCGTTGGTCCGGCGGCTCGGGACAAGAGAAAATCATCGTAGCACCACCCGCCCAACGCTCGCAAGCGTTCCGACCGACAGTGATTCTCCGTCACGATCCATCCGAAACATCTTGGGATTTCATGAAATAAGTCGGTTCGAGGCAGCCTGGCAACCAGTGATGAATCGGCCTTCGGCTTCCTTGACAGCGCTGGGGGGGCGATTACAATGATTTGAGTATTCCACGATCCCCCAGGCACCGACGAACTTCTTTGAGCGTCCGCCATTCGCGGACCCAGGAAGTGGAGATCACCGGTCTGTCGTCGGAATGAAGGAGGATGGTGATGAAATGTGATCGCTGCCCCAAGCTGGCGACTTTCCATATCACCGATATCGAGCAAGGTAAACCAAAAGAGTTTCACTTCTGCGACGAGCACGCGCGGCAGCATCTTTCCCCCTCCAGTGAAGTTGGAGAGAAAGCAGAGATGAGCAGCCTGGCCGAAAAACTCAGCCAGGGGGTTCTGGAACCGAACCGCGAGATCACCGCTGTCGAGAAACAGGTCTGCCCGGTCTGCCAGATGAGCTTTCAAGAGTTCCGGAATACCGGTCGGCTGGGTTGTCCTTACGATTATGAGGTTTTTCGCGACGAACTGATGCCACTCCTGGAAAACATCCACGAAGAAACCCGGCATACCGGTAAATTCCCTCGCCGGGCACCTCGTGACCCGGTCCGCCAGACTGAACTGATCCAGTTGCGCAACGAACAGAAACGGGCGATCGCCGCCGAAGATTACGAGGCCGCCGCGCGGATTCGTGATCAGATCAAATCGATCGAAAACGACCTGGGACGTTGATTTTGAGTCCCGTTCGGTGGCTGTTCCCATGACCTGTCAGAGGTGCCTCGATGAAGCGTCGGTCCATCTGACGGAAACCGTCGAAGGTCTGCGCCGGGAATTGCATCTTTGCGTTCGCTGTGCTCGAAAGGCCGGACTGGTCTTGCCGGAATCGCCACCAAAACTCGGGCTCGATCAGGTCGTTGAGGGGCTTATTATTGCCCATGTCGGCGAACTGGTGGGGGAACTGGCCGAGCTGACCTGTCCCGATTGCGGGGTCCGTTTCATGGAATTTCGGACCCTGGGCAAACTCGGCTGTCCGACCGATTATCAGGTTTTCTCGAAGGGTCTTCTGCCGTTGATGGCCCGGTCGCACGGGGCGACCCGCCATGTTGGTAAAGTGCCTACCCGTCCGACGGTCGCTTCCGACCGCGTGCGGCTCCGACTCCGATCCGAGTTCCGGGCCTCGATCGCCCTCGAAGATTACGAGAGGGCCGCGAGCCTTCGCGACTTGCTCCGCTCCAAGGACGCCGACCGATGAACCTGGATGAACTGACCCGAACGTCCGGCGAGTGGCTCCGAGGCACCGGCCCCGAGAGCGATATCGTCATGTGCTCGCGCATCAGGCTCGCGCGTAACCTGAACGACTTCTCGTTCATCAATCGCGCCAGCCGGCTCGAACGAACCGAGATCGAGTCGGTCGTTCGCTCGGCTCTGGGCCACGTCGAGAGCGACCTCAGCTTTCTCGACGTCAATGGCCTCAGCAAGCTTGACCGACTCTTCCTGGTCGAACGCCAGCTCATCTCTCGCGAACTCGATAATTCCGAAGGACCGCGCGGGGTTGCCATCGGGCCGCACGAAAACGTCTCGATCATGATCAACGAGGAGGATCACCTCCGCATCCAGGTCATGCACTCGGGACTGTCGCTCCAGGAAGTCTGGGAACAGATCAACCGGATCGATGACCAGCTCGAAGAAAAACTGTCCTACGCCTTCAGCCCGACCCTGGGCTATCTCACGGCCTGCCCGACCAACGTGGGAACCGGAATCCGGGTCGGCGTGATGCTCCACTTACCGGCCCTGGTTCAGACCAAACAGATCGATAAGGTCTTCCGGGCCTTGCAGAAAATAAACCTCGCCGTCCGGGGACTCTACGGTGAGGGAACCCAGGCCTTTGGCGACTTCTACCAGATCTCGAACCAGCAGACCCTGGGCAAGAGCGAGCAGGAACTGATCCGCAACCTCACCGAGGTTGTGCCGCAGATCATCGAATACGAACGAAAGGCCCGCCAGCAACTCGTCAGCGAGAAGCGTCAGCATCTGCACGACCAGGTCAGCCGCGCCTACGGAGTTCTCAAGACCGCACACACGATCTCGAGCGAAGAGACGATGCATCTGCTCTCCAGCGTCCGGATGGGGATCAACCTGGGTCTGATCGACGACCTCGAAATCCCGACCGTCAACGAACTTTTCATCCACACGCAGCCGGCCCACCTTCAGAAAATCCAGGGCTCGCCCCTCGAAGTCGACGAACGGAACGTCGCCCGAGCCTCTTATCTTCGGAGCCGTTTGACCAACGGGCGGCATCCCGAGGAGTGACCGGTCGGCATATTATAACGATCAGTGAGTTCATCTGGGTATCAGATTTTCATTACTCGATTCGTCGAGTCTGACACCTTGGATA
>JAJYCH010000533.1 GCA_021778575.1 Planctomycetota bacterium | reverse complement strand
CGCTGGATCTTGACCTTGAACGGGTCGGGCTTCGCGGCGGTCATCACCACATCCTCGGCGCGGATCAGGTGGCGGACGCGCTCGCTGGCAATCTTCGCGTAGATCAGATCGCGGTCGGCGTCGGGGTAGCGGTCGATCTGATTGAAGACGAGCAGGATCGGCTTCTGAGCCTCGCGAAGCTCGGCCAGGGCCTCGAACTCGCGGCGCTGCATGTCGCTGGAGACGACGAAGAGGATCAGGTCGGCATGCCGCGCGACTTCGCGAGCGAGCTTCTCGCGGGCCTCGCCGCCGACCTCGTCGATTCCCGGCGTGTCGACCAGGACCAGCCTCGCGTCCTCCCAGCCCGGTCCGAGCGGCTTCGACAGTTCCCAGCGTTCCGACGATTTCTCGACCGTCGTCCCGTGAGTCGAACCAGCCCGAAAGACCTCCTGACCCATTAACGCATTGAGGACCGAAGACTTGCCCCGGCTGACCATGCCGAACGCGGCGATCTCGACCGTGGTTTCATCAAGCTTGAGCGACAGTTCGCGAAGCTGGGCGATCTCCGGAGCCAGTGCCCGTTCTTCCTCGGGAGTGAGCTTCAAGGCGCTCAAGGTCTCTTCCAGACTCTCGCGAGCCCGAAGCACGAGCGCATCGGTCTCGGTCTCGTCGAGCTGGTCGAGGACGGCGTCGAGCGTCGGATTGTCGTTCGGTTCGGGAGTCACCACGGCGTCACTCGTCTTGAAGAGTCAGTCTTGTAGGGTCCGCTGTGCGGACCGTTCGTACACGCGTCGAATCGAAGGGATGGTCCGCACAGCGGACCCTACATACTTGTTCATGGCTTCGATCCTTCGGCCGTCTTGAACACCTTGCTCGTCAGTTTGCCGACGGCTTGCTGGGCGAATTCCTGGAGGAAGTCGGCCCGGCGGTTGAGGTCGAACTGGCGGATCAGCGCGGCACCCATCCCGCCGTCGCCCCACGATTGACCGTGGCGGAAATAGTCAGCAAAAGCGTGGCCCGAGACGTGGGCGAGGTACGCCATCGAGACCGCCTGGACCGCTCCACCGGCCGCGTAGCCGACCAGGCTCGACTTGAACAGCCCGGCGACCAGGCTGGTTGTCGCCTCGACCAGGCCGGTTTTCAGAAGCATCTGGATCATCTGCGTGCCGATCATCTTCACGTGCGCCGAGGTCAGATCGACGCCGTAGACGGCGGCCAGCTCGGAGATCATCTGATACTGGACGGCTCCGGTGGCCATCAGCTCCAGCGCCGGGATCGGGTTGGCGAAGACGGTTCCGGCAATCATCCACTGGAACTTGTCGATCACGGCTTGAGCCCGGACGTCCCGTTCCTTCGAGAGTTGATCGCGGGCCTCGGCGTTGATCAGATGCGCCCGCAACAGCAGGTTCCCGGCGCGGAGCGAGTCTCCTTCACGATCGAGCACGGCGGCGATCCGGTCGCGGAGTGCCTCGATGTCGGGCGGTTCGATCTCCAGCACGGTCGTCACCGATCCATCCGCCGCTTGAATCCGGACCGGCATCGGTCTGGGAGACGCCGAGACCGCCACCACGTCGGCCGGGGCGATCAGACCGGCGAGCCGTTCGCGAAGCTTGGCTAAAATGGCCTCGCGGTCGGTATCGAGCAGCCGGTCCTTCTTGTTCAGGGCGACGATCGACCGCTTGCCTTGACGAGCGAGCGCCGCCATGGGCTCGAACTCGGAGCGGATCAGGTCGTGATCGAGCACGAACAGGAGAAGGTCGGCCCGAGCCGCGAGGTCGCGGGCCTCGGCCTCGCGACCGGCCCCCTTGTCGCCAATTTCGGAGAGCCCCGGCGTGTCGGTCAGAAAAACGGAGCCATCGACGTCTTCAAGTTCATACGTGAACGCCTCGCCCCCCTGCGTCGTGCCGATGGTCGCCTCGGTCCGGCCGACGGTCCGCCCCAGCAAGGCGTTGATCAGCGACGTCTTGCCCGCCGAACCGGTGCCGAAGACGACGACGTGGAACCGCCGGGCCTGTCGGTCAGCCCGAAGCTCGGCCATCTCGCGACGGAGCCGGGTCTGGACCACCTCGTCGCGGACCTGCTCGACGACGTGCTCGGCCTTCTCGGCCTGGACGTCGGCGGCAACGATGATATCGTCGGGAGCCTTTGCCGCCGCTCGTTCGTCACGCCCCAGCTTCCAGAGCAGTCGGACCGCCGCGAGCGCCGAGACCGAGGCTGTCAACGTCACCAGCACAACGAACCCAATCGCCAGCGGTGGCGAAGTCCCCGCGATCCGGTCATGAAGGTCGCCGACCGAGGTGATCAGCCACGCCGCCATTCCCAGGGTGACGGTCAAGGCGACCAGGATCAGCCAGACGCGTTGGGTTCGTTTCATCGTCTTCCTACGGAGCGGTCAGCAGTCAGCAGTCAGCCAGAGATTCGCTTCTCGCTTCGATTTATCATTCCACGTTCGAACCAGAAACAACAGACCGAGTTGCCCGCGACCCGCTCCGGACGACTGCCTTGCTCGCGACGGTTTCGGGGGGCACAATCAAAGGACCCTCCTCTTGAACGACTTGACCTCACCCGCCCGGAGCATTTTTGATGGCGACCGACGACCAGACACCTCGCCGCGAGTTCCTCAAACGTTCCGCCGCCCTGGCGGGTCTTGGGTTCGGTTTTCCGATGATCGTCGACCGGAGCGTCCTGGCCGGTGGCCAGAATCCTCCGCCCAGCGAGCGAATCCGGGTCGGTTTCATCGGTCTGGGTGGTCAGGGGACCGCCAACCTCAAGGCGATCCAGAAGGAAAAGACCGCCGAGGTCGCCGCGCTCTGCGACGTCGATAAGGACCATCTCGCCAAGGCGAAAGTCGTCGCCGACTCCACGAACCGACAGGCCAAGATGTTTTCGGACTACCGGAAACTCCTCGACGACAAGTCGGTCGACGCCGTCCTGATCTCGACGCCCGACCACTGGCACGCGCTCACGACCATCGACGCCTGCGCCGCCAGCAAGGACGTCTATTGCGAGAAGCCATTGAGCCTGACGGTCCTCGAAGGTCAAGCGATGGTCGACACCGCCCGGAAGTTCAACCGGATCGTCCAGACCGGCAGTCAGCAGCGGTCCGACGACCGGTTTCGCCTGGCCTGCGAACTCGTCCGCTCGGGCAAGCTCGGCAAGATCAAACAGGTCAAGGTCAGCCTTCCCACCGTCAACTTCAAGGGGCCGAGCGTCGCCGACAGCACGCCGCCGCCCGAACTCGATTACCAGTTCTGGCTCGGCCCGGCGCCCGAACGGGCCTACAACGAGAAGCATGTCCACTATCTCTTCCGGTTTTTCTGGGATTATTCGGGCGGGCAGATGACCAATTTCGGGGCTCACCACCTCGACATCGCCCAGTGGGGCCTCGGCCGCGACCAGAGCGGCCCGGTTTCGATCGAGGCCACCGCCCGATTTAACAAGGATCACTGGTACTAGGTCCCCGAGCAGAGCGTCGTCACCTACACCTACGACGACGGCATCAAGGTCATCTCGGAGCAGGGGGGCAAACCCGGCCCGAACGTCCTGTTCGAAGGGGAAAAAGGGTCGATCGCCGTCTCTCGCGGCAAGATCGAATCGAACCCACCGGAGATCCTCAAGGAGAAGCTCGGCGACAAGGACGTTCACCTTTACGTCAGCAAGAACCACCACCGGAACTGGCTCGACTGCATCAAGAGTCGAGAGTTGCCGATCTGCGACGTGGCGATTGGCCACCGCTCGGCCACGGTCTGCCACCTGGGGAACATCGCCGTCCGGACCGGTCGGAAACTGACCTGGGACCCGGTCGCCCAGACAATCGTCGGCGACCCCGAAGCCGCGAAGATGCTCGGCCGACCGTACCGGGCCCCCTGGCATTTGCTCGAATCCTGAACCGATTTTTCGAGCGGTTCACGAAAGCGTGGCGTCGCCAGGATCTTCGGAGCCCCACCATGAATGCGTGGTGGGGCTCGTTGCGCTCGACCCACCCGACGAATCGACGTGGGACAACGAGAAAATCAAGGATAACAATGTAGGGTGGGCTCGGCCCACCATCCCCATTCGGTCCTCCATCGCCGCAATCGTTGACCGACAATTGGGAAAATCGGTTTAGCATCGGCTCTCCCGAGCGATATTCAGGAGGAAGTCGCCAGAGAGTTCTCGGCGTCCTCCTGGGCCGGCTTGGGTTCGTTTTGGCCGGTCTCGCTGCCGGACAAGGGGACCACAGGAACAATCGAAGCCTGGTGACGGAACGAACCCATTATTTGGGCGTTGTGAGAGAGCGAAACATCCTGGTGACGGAACGAACCCATTATTTGGGCGTTGTGAGAGAGCGAAACATCCTGGTGACGGAACGAACCC
>JAJYCH010000532.1 GCA_021778575.1 Planctomycetota bacterium | reverse complement strand
CACGCCCCTGACGGGTCGGCCATCGAGATCGCGATCGAGACATCCGAGACCTTGGCGACGATCCAGATCCGCGACCACGGTCCTGGAGTGCCCGAAACAGCCCTGGGAGCGATCTTCGATCCGTTTTTCCGGGTCGGCAACGACCGGAGCCGCGCCGACGGCGGCGTCGGACTGGGGCTCTCGATCGCCCGTCGAGCCTTCGAACTCCACTGCGGGCAAGTCACCGCCCGGAACTCTCAACCCGGCCTGAATGTGATCATCGAACTACCGATCGAAGCCCGGATTCCGGCTTGAATTCGCGTGTGTACCCGCGTTTTCTGGTAGGGACGCAGACGGATTGGTCCTCTATCCTCTGGAGTGCGAGAGCTTGCTCTCGCTTTGCTTCGTGGAGCTTGCTCCACGGTCCGGCTCCAAAGCAGTTGGCCGAGTCACTCGGGCTCGGAGCAAGCTCCGGTCGCCAGAGCGAGAGCAAGCTCTCGCACTCCAGAGTGGGGCTTGCCCGGGGAGCTCAAAGCCAGGTTCGACCAGAGACCACCAGAAAATCTGGTGACACCCGAATTCCCGTCCGTCGCCGATCGGACCAAGAATTTTCTCGCAAAATCGATCGTCGATTTGTAGCCTTGGGTCAAGCCTCTCGATCCCGCCGATTTCAAGCCGCCAGGACCTCGCCGGGTCCGGGAGAACCGATCGATGCACCGTCAACTCGCGAGCCTTGTCATTCTCACACTGGCAACCGTCGGCGCGACGGCTCTGGCCGCGTCGATCCCTCCCGGTCGACAGCATCGACTGGTGATTACCGGTGAGAATACCATCACCTTTGTGCCACAATTGAACATGCCCGACGTCAAGGTCGACTACCAGGCCAAGTTTGAATACATCGTCGACAGCCGCTACGGCAAGGAGCCCAAACCCGCGGCGACCGAGACCAAAGAGCCCGACAAGGACGACGACGACCCGGCCGACCCGAACGTCGCCAAGACCGCGAAGAAGTCGAGGTCAAAGGCAAAGAAGGGGGAGACGCCCGGCTCGCAGGCCACCGGAGCGATCGACGTCTCGCTGCACTCGTCCGAGCGGTTGTTCCGCCAGAATGGTCAGCCGCTGGTCGAGATGAAGGTGAGCCGGTCGAAGTTCCAGGGACGGACAAGGCCCGAGATGCCCGCCGTCAGCGTGACCGCCGCGAACGCCCCGGCGCCGCTGCTGGAGATCATGAAAGGGTTCGACGTCACCGCCGCCAGCCTCCTGCTCAACGACGATCTGAAGGTGCTCAACCGGAAATATTTCCGCGCCGAAGGCGCTCCGCAGCGTGCCATCGTCGAGACCATGCTCTCGATCCACACCCCACTCCCGCGCAACGCCGACTCATGGGAAGCCTTCACCCAGATCGTCATGGGCCAGGGACAGACCGCCAAGGGAAACCTCCGGTTCGAGAAAATCCAGCCCCCACCCATCAAGAAACAAGAGACCGATAAAAATAAAGACAAAGTGCCACCGAAAGAAGTGACGCGGGTGAACGTCAAGGTCTCGGGAACCTTGAAGGCCGAGGGGATCGTGGCCGAACGCTTCATCAAGGACGGAACCTACACCGTGACCGGCGAACAAACCTTCGACCTCCGGACGCACGACTGGATCACGTCGCGCTGGACGGTCGTCGTCGACAACGAACTGGCCAACCCCAACGGCCAGACCATCGCCCGAGCCAAGGGGACAATGACGCTGGAATCGCGAACCGTGGACGGCACTGGCCCGAACGAGACAGAAAAATCTGGACCAAAGCTTTGAAGCTATGTTCGAAGCTCGGTGAAGCCAACGAATGTAAGAACCGAGCCGGGGAAGAATCCGGAAGCGGTTCCCCTCCAGGTTGAGCGCGTCTAGCCTTGTAGGGTCCGCTGTGCGGACCGTGGTCGTTGCGAACGACCCTTGGTTTCGAGCCGAATTCGTCTGGTCGATTGCACAATGGACGGCCCTCGCACCGGACCCTATCTGCGCCAATTATAGAAGTCATCACTTTTGCTGCTGAAGCTGAGGTTGTGGAGAATCGACGTTGAAACGGTAATCCGAATCCCAGGGGAAAGACCCCTCACCGTCGGGCCAGAAGCATTGAAGGCAAGGAAATCCGTTGCCTGCGTAGTACCGTATCGCCTGGCCGAGATACTCGTCGTAGAAGTCGGTTGAGACGAGACGGAATCGAACCGAAACACCCTCGAAGACTTCGTCGGAACCATCTCCTTCGCCGAACCTGACTCCCTTTCGAATCTCGGACCCGATCTGGTTCACAGCCGAATGAAGATTCGCCAAATCGAGGCCGAAGACAATCACTTCGGGATGACGGAAGGTTTGATACAGGCCGATCGAGTAAGCGAAGCTCGGACCAATCTCATCTTCAGGAACCAAAATAACGTGCCAGTCGTATCGATCGATATCCGTTTGAATCCGAGTGAGTCGCTCTGCCATCTCTCCCCCAAAGTTTAGATGTGTTTGGTTGTCGGCGATCCGTAATTGGCTCAAAACAGATGGTCGGGTCGAGCGCCACTCAACCAATGCCGGAATCCGATGAGGCAACTGACCAACGACGGGTGTAACCGTATTTTCTTGGGGTAGTTCGCTCAAACAGGCTCCGGGGGCCATGCTCTCGGTACTCCGTGAGCATGGGATTGGCGACGTTGCTCGCATGCTCACGGAGTACCGAGAGCATGGCACCCTCAGAAAATCCGGGTACACCCCAACGACCGATTCCACCGCCCCTTGTTGGATCTCTGTTGGAATTTGCGCCGATAAGGACTAAAATGCAAGCAATGGGAATCAATGTTGCGAGTTGGTTCCCCTCCTGCCTCGATCTTCCCGCCCCCGGACCTTCGCGAGAACTTCGCCATGCGAACCAGGATCGAACGATCGCGACGCCTCGTCGCCTGGCGGAAGTCGCTACTGGCTCTCTGTACAATCCCCCTGCTCGGCGCGATTTCGCCTGTCCGGGCCGATGATCCGCCGCCACCTTCGCCCGAGGCCCTGGCGTTCTTCGAGACGAAGGTCCGGCCGGTCCTGGCCGACCTGTGCCTGAACTGCCACGGGACCAAGAAACAGTCGGGCGGGCTCCGGCTCGACTCGCGCTCGGCCCTTCTGAAAGGGGGCGACGGCGGCCCGGCCATCGTCGTCGGCGAGCCCGATAAGAGCTTGCTGGTCCAGGCGATCCGTCACCAAGGGGAACTCAAGATGCCGGAGAAGGGCAAGCTGCCCGACCCGGCCATCGAGGCCCTGACCCACTGGGTCAAGATCGGCGCCCCCTGGCCAACCGGCCCGGCCCTCTCCGACGATTCGAAGGCAAACCTGGCCAAGACGCACTGGTCGTTGCAGCCGGTCGTCGACCCGCCCCTGCCCAGGGTCGAACACTCCGACCGCGTCGCCTCGCCGATTGACGCGTTTATCCTCGCCAGGCTGGAGGCGAAGAAGCTCGAACCGTCGCCGATGGCCGACAAGCGAACCTTGATCCGTCGGGCGTCATACGACCTCACCGGCCTGCCGCCAACGGTGGCCGAGATCGACGCGTTCCTCGCCGACGAATCGCCCCAGGCGTTCGCCAGAGTCGTCGACCGCCTGCTGGCCAGCCCTCGCTATGGCGAGCGCTGGGGACGGCACTGGCTCGACGTCGCGCGTTACGCCGATACGAAAGGATACGTCTTCACCGACGAGAAACGTTATCCTTATTCGTACACCTATCGCGATTACGTGATCCGATCCTTCAACGCGGACAAGCCCTACGATCGGTTCATCGTCGAGCAGATCGCCGCCGACCGACTCGAACTGGGCAACGATCCACGACCCCTCGCCGGACTGGGCTTCTTGACCGTCGGCCGGCGGTTCCTCAACGACAAGAACGAGATCATCGACGACCGGATCGACGTCGTGACCCGAGGCTTGATGGGCTTCAGCGTCACCTGCGCCCGCTGCCACGACCACAAGTTCGACCCGATCCCGACCGAGGATTATTACTCGCTCCACGGAGTCTTCGCCAGCTCGGTCGAGCCCGACGAGCTCCCCTTGCTGCCCGACCCCGTGCCCGAGGCCGATCGGCTTGCCTACGACCGCGAACGCCAGGCACGACTCGACAAGATCGAGCACGAAAAACAGGACGATCAGACCAAGATCGACGTTGAGATGCGCAGAAATCTGGGCGCCTTGATCTCGGCGGCCTTCGATCTCAAGTTCGACCCGCAGAACCCCAAGCTCGACGAGGTTGCCCGGAACCACAAGGTCAGCCCCGAACGACTCAAGTTCCTCACGCGGAAACTCGGCAAGGTCTTCGAGAAGGCCGACCAGAACGACCCGAGCAACGCGGGCTGGAAAG
>JAJYCH010000531.1 GCA_021778575.1 Planctomycetota bacterium | reverse complement strand
GCGACGAACTTGTCGTGCCGCTCGCTCTTGAGATAGGCGGCGAGTGCGGCCTTGTTATCGAAGACGACGTGAAGCGCGACGTCGAACTCGCGGTCGCTGACCGGCTCCTTCACATCCTCGGCCATCGTGCCGATCGTGTACGAGACGGCTCCTTTATGCTTGGTCAAATACTTATCGCAAGACGCGATAAACGCCTCGCGAGACTTTGGCGACGGGTCCTTCAGCGTGAAATAGACCGCGTGGGCGAGCTGAGGCTCGGCCGCTTCAGCAGAGATGGGGACCATCGAGCCGATCATCAGCACGGCGAACGACGCGGAAAGGAACGTGAGCAGGTTGGGAGAGGTCATGGTTCTGGGCCTTCGAGGGTGTCGAAAACGAGCGGATTGCCAAGCTTGCCATCATGACCGGGAGAAATTCGCGAGGCAAGTCGTGGCTTAAGAATCGCCCGTGAACAGGATAATATCTCGGGAACCTCGTCAATCACGAGGCGACTGGATGGCGAGATTGGGTTTGTTTTTCCCGGAGAGAGGCGGTCGCACGTGAAACTCCACCCGCTCGACGAAATCGACCCGCTGGCCCCTTTCCGATCCGAATTCTATCTCCCACCGGGGCAAATCTACCTCGATGGCAACTCGCTCGGCCCGCTCTCGAAACGGTCGGAGGCGACGACTCTCCGTGTCCTGGAAACCTGGAAAAACCAGGGGATTGGGGGATGGTTGGAGGGATCTCCCGCCTGGTTCACGCTTGCCGAGGAACTCGGCGCGAGCATGGCCCAACTCGTCGGCGCGGAGGCTGAAGAAGTCGTCGCCGCCAACTCCACCACCATCAACCTCCACCAGCTTTTGGCTTCGTTTTATCAGCCCGAAGGGAACCGGACGAAGATCGTGGTCGACGCCCTCAGCTTCCCCTCCGACCGGTACGCCATCGAGAGCCACCTCCGGCTTCGGGGTCGCGACCCGGCAACCGACCTGGTCGTCGCCCCAAGTCTTGACGGTCGAACCCTTTCCGAGCAAACGCTCATCGACGCGATGACCGACGAAGTCGCGCTCGCGGTATTCCCGTCGGTTATCTACCGGAGCGGACAGTTGCTCGATCTGCAACGGATCGCCGTCGAGGCGCGGGAGCGAGGAGTCATCATTGGGTTCGATTTGTCACACTCGGTCGGCGTCGTTCCCCATGCCCTGAGCGACTGGGGGGCCGACTTCGCGTTCTGGTGCTCGTACAAGTACCTCAATGGTGGTCCTGGTGGCGTGGGAGGTCTGTATCGGAACCGTCGCCACTTCGGAACCACGCCCGGTTTGGCCGGCTGGTTCGGTAGCCGGAAAGATCGGCAATTTGCGATGGCTGACCAGTTTGAACCCGCCGAAGGGGCCGGGGGTCTTCAGGTCGGCACGCCGCCGATCCTGAGCATGGCGCCGCTGGTCGGCGCGCTTGAGGTCGTTCACGCCGCCGGGATCGACGCCATCAGGCGCAAGTCTCTGGCCTTGACGGCTTACCTTCGATCGCTGGTCGCCACCGAACTGACCGAGTTTGGCTTCGTTTTGGTAACACCCGTCGAGGACGACCGCCGAGGCGGACACCTGGCGCTCGTCCATCCTGAAGCCGGGCGAATCTGCAAGGCCCTGATCCAGGCCGGGGTCATTCCCGACCATCGACCCCCCGACATTATCCGGATGGCCCCGGTTCCCCTTTATACCCAGTTCGCCGATTGTGACCAGGCGATCCAGCGTCTCAAAACAATCATGGTCCAGCGATCTTACCTGGAATACCCGGTCGAACGAGGGATGATTACCTGATGACGATTCACGACATTACCCTGTCGCTCCGGAACGACCTTCCGTGCTGGCCGGGAGATACCCCGTTTGGGTTCGTTTTGGCGTGGTCGAAGGCCGACGGAGCGACGGTCAACGTCGGTCGGGTCACGACCACCGTCCACATTGGCACGCACGTCGACGCCCCGTTCCACTTTGATTCCACCGGGAAGTCGATCGAGCAGGTTCCGCTCGACCCGTACATCGGCCCTGCGCGAGTGATCGACGTCCGTGGCCGAAGTCTGATCAAGGTCGACGACCTGGCTTCGTTTGATCTGAC
This sequence comes from Planctomycetota bacterium, assembly GCA_021778575.1. Classification (GTDB taxonomy): domain Bacteria; phylum Planctomycetota; class Planctomycetia; order Isosphaerales; family Isosphaeraceae; genus Tundrisphaera. The sequence goes on along the minus strand of JAJYCH010000531.1, from coordinate 2,258 downwards.
GGAGACACCCAGGCTCTTGCTCCGAACCGATGGCTGGCTCGACCATTCGCGGTTCCCGGAATCGATTCCGGTGCTGGATCGAGCGGTTCCGTCCTTTTTGAAAGAACAAGGAGTGATCTTGCTCGGTCTCGACGTCCCCTCCGTCGACCAGATTGACAGCAAGGATCTGCCGATCCACCACGCGTTGGGTTCGTCTGGGATTTTCATCCTGGAGTCGGTCGACCTGACCCGGGTCGAGCCCGGGGTCTACGAGTTGATCGCGTTGCCGCTAAAAATCGTCGGAGCCGACGGCTCGCCGGTCCGGGCGATCTTGCGGGAGGCCGAGGCATGAGCCGGACGACCGAGGTCTTGTAGGGCGTGTCAGGTCCTCCAAGACGCACCTTGATGGCTACCGGAGAAAGGGCATGTCTCGAACGATCCATGTAACCTGCGGCTGCATCGAACTGGAGAGAGCTTTCATGATCGCGCCAGATGACATTGTCTGGCTATCCGATAGCCTGGACTCCGGACCTCTGTGCGACATCTTCGATGCAGAGGGCTGGCTCAAGATGCGAGCGGTCTACTGGGAGAGCCTGCGCGCCTACGGGAGCCCGATGGATCAACGTCGTCGTTCCAGGAAGAACGCGAAATCTTCTCAGCGCACGGAAGATCGACGTGATCAGAGGCGGCTGGCCGAGGCGACCGAAATCGTCCTCTGGATCGGCACGAGACTCGCGGATCAGCTCGCGCTCGCCTGGATGCCACAGTGGCTCCACGCGATCGGCAACCGGAGCTATCAGTTGTGGATCCTCCCGTTCGAGAAGACGCGTGCGGGAGGCGACACCCCGAGCCTCGAAATCGTCAACCCTAACGAGTTTCGCTATCACCCGCCGCTTCGATTGATCGAAGATGACGATCGCACTTATCTCAATCAAGCCTGGAACGCCGTGGTCGCTCCCGACCCAACCCGGCTGGTTCGATTCCTGGAGCGTCCCTCGTCCCCGCTGCCGCTGCTTCACAATGCGCTGAGGAAGATCCTCTGGCGCTATCCGGACGTCCGATCGGGCTTGAATCGATACGAGGTTCAAATCCTGGCCTCGACGACAAACGATGGACGGCTCGCGGCCGGCATCATTGGTGATACAATGAAAACAATATGTGTTCTTAGTGAAGGCCCCGGCGACAACTGGTTATTCTGGCGACTGCGACGGCTTGGAGACCCGAGCCTTCCTCATCCCGCCCTGGAATTGTCCGGAGAGCAAACCAGGCTTGGCGACACTGAGGTTCGCCTGACCGCAGTTGGCGAACAGATGCTTCGATCCGAGGCGAATTTCGTCGAACTCAACGGGATCGATGACTGGGTCGGCGGAGTTCACCTCGACTCCCAGGATGGAAACGTCTGGTTTCATCAAGAGGGGACGCTTGTTCGCGGATGACGACTTGTTGGTCAGGATGAAACTCAGCAGTGCCAGGTGGTTCTCGACCCGAGAGCTGGCACTGGAAACGGTCTCGACCTGTCCTGACTTACCAGACCCTTCAAGAACTTCCTCTGGACGCGAGTGACACAAATGCGATTCAAAAACTGGAAAATCGTGCAGAACTGGGGAGTAGTGGCTTTCGTTATCGTGCTGGTATTACCATTCGCTCTACTGGATCTTTCATGTTACTACATAAACAAGCTAACCTCACCAAATTCTTACTCCTTATCTTCTGGTCAAGCCGTCAAGCTCGTTGAAGATCACGACGCTCAAGCACTTTCGGACGATGGCCCAAAGTCCAGAAACGATTACTACTTGCAAACTTTGAATTATCAGAAGGTCGGAGAGGTCATCACACAGTACCACCTCAAGACCGGTACGCTTGCCGTGGTGACTTGCGACACCGGCGATGATGACGATTCGGCAGGGCGGATGGTCGCCGTCAGGCTCGTCGGAGGCGAACATGACGGCTCGGTCGTGATGGTTTCACGAGGCTCGATTCGCGAACGATGATCGATGTTGATCAACACTCGGTAACACTTACTGGCACCAAAATCGCCAATCCACCTTCAGATGTTTCTTTATATTTTGTGTTCATGTCTTGAGCCGTGGCCCACATTGAACGGATCACCGCGTCAAGAGTCACCTTGGCGTCTCGCGGATCGCTGCCCAGGGCGATGTCGCAGGCGGTGATCGCCTTGATCGCTCCCATCGTGTTTCTCTCGATGCAAGGGACCTGCACCAGGCCGCCGACGGGGTCGCAGGTCAGGCCGAGGTGGTGCTCCATGGCGATCTCGGCGG
>JAJYCH010000530.1 GCA_021778575.1 Planctomycetota bacterium | reverse complement strand
GAGGGCCCACCAGGTCATCAGGTTGATCGTGCTCTTGATCGATTTGACCGATCCATCGCACATCAGCACGTTGACGGATGAAGCATGTTTGCTGCTGGCGGCGTGCGCGCCTTGCTGACCGGCCCCGCCGCCACCGGATGCGATGCAGCTCCAGGTGTTTGGTGGCATGACATGGTTATATCCCGTCTGTGATGGATAACCAATGTGCCATGCCGCTCCGATCCCGGAAATGTCCGAGCTAAACCCCTGGCCACTCTGAAGCGGCGCGGTGAGCTGGTTGATCGCGACGCAGGCGGCGTAATAGTTGTTCGGGATCGCCATGTTTCCGGTCGCGCCGACGGTGAATGCCGACGAGGTCGGCTGCGATTTGTCGTATCCCTGGGTGTTCGATGGCAGACCCTTGACCTTCTCGCTGAAGCAGGCCGTGTTGCTCAAGCCGTCGGTGATATCGACGAAGCCGAAAACCCGGCAATTGAGCACGGCGTTGGGGTCGGCACCGATGAACGGGCCGTTGAATTGACCGAGAATGTTGACCGAACTCGGCGAGCTTCCGCAGTTATAAGCATAGTTATTATGGCCGAACTTCGTCGTCAGCCGATCGGTATCCGACGGACAGAGAAAGACGTTCACCTTGTTATAGGTCGCGCTGGAGTTCGTGACGCTGTACGGGCTCGCGCCATTGACTCCGTCGTTGGCGAAGTTCAGCGAACTCCAGATCGTGTTGAGTTCAAGAAACGGCAGCAAGGCGACATGCGGCGACCAGTCCATCCAGACATCGTCTTCCTGGTGTCCCCAGGGAAGCACGTTATTCGTGGCATGATAGTTATGCAGCGACAGGCCGATCTGCTTGAGATTATTGACGCACTGAGCCCGCCGGGCCGCCTCGCGAGCCGCCTGGACCGCGGGAAGCAAAAGCGCGATCAGGACCGCGATGATCGCGATCACGACCAGGAGTTCAATCAGCGTGAAACCACGTCGAGGGATCGATCGCATGGCGGATGTCTCCACAAAATCGTCAAAGAAATCAAAAAAAATGACGGCGTGCCGACGAGCACGAGTCTCGGCTTCGAGGTCGATCGGGTTGAGACGGATTATCTGCGGAATGTCGAGAAGTCGCGGTTTGCCTTGACCGTGATCGACGACTCGGACGAATGGTTCCTTGATTAAACTCGTCAAACACTCCACAAGTCAATCAAGGAATCGGAAATCTTCATCATTTTCGACCGTCCAATGTTCGGACCTGTGGATCGACCCGATCAAATTGTCCGTTCGGATCAACAGGCGGCCAAATCGGTCTCGCGGATGGGGACCGATCAGAAAGCCGGGCGGGCGTTCAGTAGAAATCGGTCGGCGCGGCGGCGAATGGCCCGGAGCCCCAGGCTCTCGTCTCTCGAACGCTCGCCGGTCAAGGGAGCGGCCCGGCTCCACTGGATCAGCCGAATCGGGTTGATGCCCCCGTAGCGGCTCGCGAGAAACTCGGCCACTCCGTTACCGATTCGGCCAGACGGATAGAGGGGCGTCCCCCGAACTTCACGGCTCCAACCGGTCAGGTCCAGGTGCCGCCAGGGGGTGGCGTTCACGGGACCGAGGTGGCGGCGGATCGTTTCGGGATACTTGTCCAGATCGTCGCCATGAATCGAAACGTCGGAGCGTTCGGCATGGCTGGCGTAAAGCGCATGCGACGGCCAGGCGTCCGCCCATCCGGCTCGTTCGCCGATCGGCAAGATCAGCGCGATCGCTCCAATCAGCCAGGCCAGCGGAGCCAGTTTCGAGCCCTTCCCGGCATCGGTCGGCAGGTCGGTCGGCAGGAACAGACAGAGGTTCTCGATAACCTGGGCAAGGTTCCAGACCAGAACGATCGCGCTATGCCCGAGACACCAGGGGCCAAGGATCAAGACCAGCACCCCGTGAAAGATCATCGACCCGACCAGGCCGACCCGCCGGGTGCTCCGGAACGCCAGAAAACCAGCCACGACGATCTCCGACCCCGGCATCGCCAGGATCGCCAACGTCCGGAGCGATTCAGGCCAACGCTCCGCCGACTGCCCCACCAGTCCGAGTCCGGCCGACAGAAACGTCGGACCAAGCTCCCGACAGAACGACAGGTCGAGCTTCGAGAGACCCGAATAAGCGTACAAGGCCACCGTATACCACCGGGCCAGCGCCAGAGCCCGCGCACGGGTGAGACCGACCAGACCGATCCCAATAACCAGGTATTGATAGACCCATGGCTGCAATCGATTCTGATCCTGGACCACGGCGAAGGCGATCAAGCCGATGCTGGCGGCAATGGTCGCGCGTCCCCAGCGGCCAAGGCTCGCCAGGATGAGACTCAGAATGATCCCGCCCAGATTGACCACCGAAACCCAGCCGGGCAGCACCGGCAGACCGCCCAGGAACGGTATCCGGGGGAAATCCGGATCATCGAGCCAGAGCGGCCACGACATCCCGACCATCAGCAGAGTGGCCAGGCCCAGCGCGACGCGATAACGGGCGAAGATCCGGTCGATCGGCATCAGATCTCGTTGGCCATGGAATAGGTACCGCTTCCCTCACGTTTCAGTTTGCCCTGTGTCACCAGTTCTTCCCAGATCCCCGGCGGGTGACCATTCGGCGGGGTGATCCCCCGGATCGCCGAGCGCTTGCTGCCGGGACTCAAGCCCGACTCGTCGTCGAGCCGAGCCAGCTTGAGCCGTTTCTTGAACGCCTTGTAAGCGTGCTTCAGTTCCTCGTCGGTGGCCATCGAGAACTTCCTTTTGTGGCGAAGAGAAAAATCGAAGCCAACGTCCGCGCGAGCGTATCTTGCCCGGTCCATCGACGCAAGCCAGGCTTTCAGGACGAGGATTCGAGAAACCGGCCGACCACTTCACGAAACTTCGGCCCGTTCTCGATGTGAGGGAGATGCCCGACCATCGGCATGATCTCAAGCTGGGCTCCGGGGATCTGGTCGGCCAGTTCCTGGGCGACCGGCAGCGGATTGACCAGGTCGAGCCCACCGGCGAGCACCAGGGTCGCGACACGAAACGAACCCAATCGCCCCCGGGCATCATGATCGATGGCCGCTCGTGCCTGACGCTCGAAGGCATCGGCGCTTTGCGGCCACTCGTTGCGTTCGGCAAAGCGTATCAGGCCATCGACTTGCGGCGGGACGTGAAAAAACGGCGGCGCGACCAGCAGCGGCATCGTCACCCGCGCGAAATCACCCGATTCAAGCGCCTTCCGAGCGATGATCCACGACTCGATCACCGCCTTCCGCCAGGGATTCGAGCCGGCATGCGTCGAGGCCAGGATCAACCGAGCGACTTTCGAAGGATGGCGGATCACCAGTTCCTGGGCGATCAGACCACCGAGCGAGTGGCCGAGCACGCTGGCCCGCGTGATCCCGAGTTGATCCAGCCATCCCGCCACGTCGTCGGCCAGGTCGGCGGTCGAGTACGGGCCATCGGCTCGATCGCTCCGTCCCGAGTCGCGGTTGTCGACCGCCAGAACACGGAATCGGCTCGAAAAATGACGGATCGACACACCAAACGCCCGGTGATCGCCGCCCAGACCACTCAGGAGGACCAGCGGTTCGCCTGTTCCCTGGTCGTCATAAAAGAGCCGATGCTTGCCCACCTGGACTTCTGCCATGAAACCGTCCTCTGCCAGAGGGGGAGGGTCGCCACCCAAAACGAACCCAATCCCCTGGACCGATCATGCGAACTCTCTTGAGATTATCGCCGATCGGGCAGACTTTCACTCGGGTTTCCCTGGCGAAGTTTACCGAAGTCGCAGCCTCAAGAGATCCTCGGCCTGAATCCGGTCGAGCCGGGTTTCGAGGATCATCGGAGTCGCCGGAGCCGGGACGACTCGACCCGACAGTTCCAGAGGTCGCTCGGTCGCGAGCCAGCGGACCATCTCGGCGACGACCTCGGGACCGACTTCCTTCCCCTCGGCGAACGCCTCGGTAAAGCTGGGCAGCCAGCGTCGACCTTCGGGGCTATCGAGCAGATGGAGGACGAGCGACGTCGGGACCAGCCCCGGGTTCACCGCGTAGAGGGCAATCCCGTCGGGTCGAAGCTCGCGGTCGAGGCATTCGACCAGCCGGACCAGCCCCGCCTGGGCCATCGCATATCCCGAAGCGAACGGGAGTTCCGTCGCATGCCCGGGTCCGACGAGGACCGAGACCGTCGCGTTGGCGGATTGCCGGAGGAGCGGGAGGGCCTCGCGGATGGTTCGCGGGACACCCCGGAGCGCTGTCTCGACGTCGAGCCACCAGTCGTCGGAGTCGACCGTCGCCAACGGTCCGATTCCGTTCAGCCGACCGGCCGCGCAGACCAGGCTATCCAGCCCCCCGGCGACGCGCACGCG
>JAJYCH010000529.1 GCA_021778575.1 Planctomycetota bacterium | reverse complement strand
GGTTCGACGGGGTCGTCAAGCAACACCATCGTGCCAGGAGGCCCTTATTTTCTCAAACTATTACTGCAATTCAACTTTCTCTTCGCTTAGTGCCATTCGATCTTGACCCCTTTTCCGCTCATCATCGAGGCTCAGTTTTCGATAGCGATTTCTGAATCTGGTCGAAAGCAAAATCTGCGGCGCGTCGGACGCGAGGATCAGTATTCTTCCGAGCACGAGCGACCCATGGTAATGCTGATTTGGCACCCGCTCCGAAATCAGTGATGTAATCGAGAGCCAAGATGAGCGGGTTCGGAACGCCGGGATCACTCTCAAGTCCGCGCTTCGTCTTTAGGTCGGGGTCCAGCTCACGGATCTCGGGCCGGACGAAGTCCTGCGTGACCAGCGCGGGAATGTGGTCCTGGATCAAAACCCTGTCCAGGTCACGGATCGTACGCCGGACGAAGCCCTGTCCCTCCAATGTCTCGTGTCCGAGTGCACCTTCGATGATGGCTCGGAAATACAAGTCCTCGGAAGCTTGTGCGAGCTTGGCTGCGGTTGTGCGGAACGGAGGATCGAGATGAATCAAGGCAACGATTGAACTCAACTGGCCACTATTGGCTCCGCGCCGGAGTTCATCGATCAGCCCAAAGGGTGCATCGCTATCTCCGAACCCAATTTGACCGAGTGATTCAATGGCTTCCGACCGGACGTTCGGCGCGTCATCTCCCAATAATGCCATGAGATCTGGAACTGCGGCCCTGGCCCCTGAACCTATCCTACCCAGCACATGGGCGGCCTCCCGGCGAGTCTCTTCATCCTCGTGCTTCAGCATTTTCACGACCGCCGGCACCTCGGCGACGGCATGGCGTCCCAGATTTGCCAATAATCTCAAGAAATCCAGCCGAGATTTCTTGTCATCGGTCCCCAGCGCACCCGCCAACGCATGAGCAATGCTCTCACCGGGAGGGTCAATCCAGTTCAAAGCTTCCAGTGTGGAGGAGGCCGAACTACCGAAAGGGGGAGGTTCCTTGAGATACTCACTCAGAACGGGGATGGCTCCTCGTGCCAGCGGACCGAACTGTCCCAGAGCGCGAGAGGTCTGATCGGCAAGGAATCTATTATCCTTCGATAATCGTCGGAAAGCTTCCGTGAGGATCTCGACCGCAGCCGGGACGGTTGGGTCGATCTCGGAGATAACAAGCGCTACTTGCTCTCTGACATCTCGATCCGGGTCTTTCAACGCCAGAGTCAGAGCGGGCATCGCCCCCTTGGCCTGTGGACCAATTCCGGAAAGGAAGCGTGCCGCATCGACGCGGAGTTTCGGGTCCGGGCTGGAGAGGGCGGCGATCGATCGATTTATCACGAAAGATCCCGGAGGATCGATTTTACAGAGGACATCCGCCGCTTCCGCCCGAATATCTTCGTCAGTGTCGGCGAGCAAACGCTCCACTTGCGTCGCCAGGAATTTGGCCCGAGGGCCATATTCCGCTATCAATAAAAGTGCGGTGAAACGCCTCGGACGATCGTTTTCGAGCTCTCGGATCAAAGCGGGATCGGGATCGGCCCCAAGAGCCGCCAGGGCACCGACCAGTGATTGATAGCGGCGATTCGGCATCTCTGCTTCATCCTTGAGGCTAATGTTCGTCTTCTGCAGGAGAGCGGACAAAGTCGGGATCGCTGCTTTTGCCTCGGGGCCGATCGCCTGGAGAGCCTGAGCGCAGTTGAGGGCGACAGTCTCATTGGGATCGTCGAGATGCCTCGACAACGACTCGGTGGCTCGCTTGGCATCCGGCCCGATCATTCGGAGCGCCTCCGTGGCGCGCCACCGGACATCCACGTCGTTACTTTCTAGAACCCCGATCAGGTCGGGTACCGCCGGCTCGCCAATCGCCGCCAGGGCCTCGAAGATAGAGTGATGGAGCAGATCCCATCCACCGCCATTCAATCGGTCGTCACCGAGCCGAGCGATTAGCGTGGGGACTGCCTTGGAGGCCAGACCACCAAGGCCCGCCAGGGCTCCGATCGCATAGTCTTGCACCTCCTCATCTGGATCGTCGAGAGCAGCAATCAACTCAGGAACGATGGATGCCGCCGGTTCGCCAAACAGCATGATCGCAAATGCGGCCTCCTTCCGCTCATCCGGCTTCTGGCTGGTCTTGAGCTGGATTACCCAGCTTCCCAGAGACTTCCCACCCAGCGTGGGTTCGTCATCGATCGCCTCGTGAGCTAATCCCAGGAAGGCCGAATGGAGGATGAAAAATAGGTAAATTCGCCGCCCCATGTGACATTCTCCCGGACTATCGCCATCAGGCAAACGCTAACGTTCCATTTCACGGGCGAAAAAGGTGTCGCGGGGGAGAAACGGTGCCAGGGGAGAAGAGGCGATAGGAACCGAGGGGGAGAAAGTGTGCCAGGGGAGAAAATGTGCCAGGAACCGTTCCGGAGCCATAGTAACCAAAAACCAAGTCTGACACCAAGTTCCTTCTGGCGGGCTTAACGGCCGTGTTCGGGATGGGAACGGGTGGAGGCGGGAAAAGGAGTCAAGGTCCAATAAGGCGGGTCAAAAAGGGTCAAATATGGATCTTGACCCCTTTTCCTGCTCTCATCCGCCTTGTTTGGCCGCGATAGGCAAAAACGGTAGCCGACACCTTTTCTTCACCCAAGGTGTTGGTAGGAGAACGTAGGAATCGTCGCCTTTGCTGTCGTTTTCACTTGCGTGTCTCCTGTACAATTTCATTCAAAGTCTTGGGGCGATCGGGAAATAGCGAATGACCTTCTCCAAGAGCCGCTTGTTCCATAAGAGATCGTGAAATAATGCGGCCCCCTCACGATCGATCTTTTTCCTTGTGTGAGCAGCTTTGTTTCGATAATCCCTTACTTCAACGAAGGGAAGAATCAACTCGCCGAGATGTCGAAGCTGCACACCTTGTTTCATTAGCCGTTTGCCGTATGGCTTTCCAGCCACCTGCTCGAAATTTTTCGCAAAATTTATTAATTCGGACCATTCGGGATGATCAGGATGATCCGTCTGCCCGAAGATGCTGCGAAATTCAGTTTTCAGACCCGGCTCCAATGCGAGCGGTCCCTTAATCGAGGCTTGGATGTGTTCGAGAAGGCCATTTGAGTAGTGCATAACGTAAGGTTTATAGTCGCCGCCGTCACCCACGAATTCCTTGGCCACAGTGTATCTCAACTCACCTTCTTTGAATTTCTCTCTGGCGACAGGTAAGCACTTGGCCCAAAGACCTTCAGAGATCCTTGTCTTAAGTTCCACCTCGAATGGCTTTAAAAGGAGCGGGTAATCCTGCCAGGTCAAGGGAACCGACAATGCCGGGGTAGCAACCTCCACGGCAGATTGTTCGAACGAATTCGTAGCGAGCCACTTCCGTATGGCGAGTCGGTCTGCGGCCGTTAGATGATCAAGTGGGTTCTCGGAGTAGACGAGTCTAATGACCTCCACGGTCGCCTTCTTTTTGTGGCCCGTGGAGTCGGACATGAACCGGTTGGTGAGTGCATCGAGGATCTCTTTGAGAGAGGGGGTTTCCCAATCTTGGATTTTGTTGAAGAGAAGCCCGACCAGCACTGAGACGAGGATGTTGTGTGACATTCTCGGATCGATGTCGCTGCCCATCGCTCTGAATGCATTGATCCAGTAAAGGTAATAGTAGACGTCACCTTCGAGGAAACGACCGATATTCTCGGCCATCCAAACCCAGCATTCAGGAGGCAAGTCCTCCGCATCCAAGAGGTAGATAAAGTCGCGCAATTCGAGGATGGAACAAAGCAGGGAAGTGTCCCATCTGCCAGTTTGAATGGTTCGTCGGACTATGGCGAGTGCGAGGGGACGCTTGTATTTGCCTGAAGGCAATTCGACCATCCCAAGGTGAAGACTTGGAAAATTGAGTCGTTCCCATCCCCAATCTTGCCATGCCCGAGCCAAGTTTGTGGTCAAGGCAAAAAAGGTTGTGACTTTGACGATCTCAGCAGGCGACAGACCCTCAATTCGTTCCCAGACACGTCGGGTATATTCCTCGATCAATCTCTGATCGCCCGCCCAGCAGGCAATTTCCCCCCTCCAGCACAGGGCGAGCACGTCCCTCGGCTTCTCAATCAAGTATGCATCTGCGATCAGAGTAACCTGCTCGAATACCAGGGTCACGGTAGCGAGTTCATCGTCTGCGTGGAGGAGTTTGGCGATGACATGCCCGCATTGCCGGATGACGTCTTCATCCTCAAGGCCCTCCTGGGTAAGTAGCACTTCTGTTGGTATAGCGCATGTTCAGTTTTCGCTGGAATGCCAGTAGGCGTCCCATTGTTGCTCCCCGCTGCTGAACAGGGCTCGCAGGTGGCACATCTCATCGGCTCCGTCCT
>JAJYCH010000528.1 GCA_021778575.1 Planctomycetota bacterium | reverse complement strand
TCCACTCGACCAGGTCGACGGCGTAAAACGGCCGTTCGTGGTCGACGCAGACTTTCTGGAGGTCATAAAGGAGCCGGGCCTCGGGCGTCCAGAACCCTCGAGAACTTTGCTCCAGCGGCGCGACCAGCGCCAGCCGCCACTCGCGGAGCCCGTTCTCATCGAAACCAAGCGCCGCTTTCAGTCGACCGGCGAGCAGGTCCAGCGCGTCTCGGGCCGACGACCGGGCCTGTCCGGCGAGACTTGGCCCGGCCAGCCGCGCCGCCTGGGTCCGCAAAATCGCCGCCCGGACCAGGTTGCCACGTCCTTCGACGCTCTGGGCCTTCGCCAGGAGCCGGCGATATTCCGGACGCGACGGCGCTTCGTGTTCCGGCTCGTGCTCGACGATCGGTTCGGGGTCTTGTTCCTCGTCCTCCAGGCTCAGCCGGGCGATCTCGGCCGAGCCCGGGAGTCGGGTCGCTGCGAGCAAGGCTTCGGCGTCGAGATCCTCGGCCAGAAGTTGATCGACGGTCGAGAGGTCACGGATCGCCGGAAAAAACCGATGGAGCAGGTGGTTGGCGAAGGCCCGGAGACCGAGATAGACGGCGGCGAATTCGACGTAGGTGTGTTCGTCGTCACGAGGCGGCAGCAGCAACTCGTCGGTTTTCAGGATCGACCGAGCTTCCTCGAACACGGACGGGTCGATCCGCTGGATTCGCTCGCGGAGCCCGGACGGGCCGACGTGTTCGGCGGCGAACCGGCGGTCGAGATCGAGGTGAATCCGGGCGTGATACAACCGCCGCCAGTAGTCGCGGAGAATCTCGCCCCGAGGGCGATCCGCCAGCTCGTCCGCGTCGGGTTCGGCCAGGAGGATCACGGTCGAGGGGAGTGGTGCTCCGGTCGCGAGCCCCAGTTCTTCGGGATCGACGACTTCGAGCAGCGCGGTCGGATCGATCGTGTAGACCAGCCGGTGGGGGACGCGCAGGGGCCACTTGGACAGCCCCCGATGGTGCTTGATCACCCGACGGACGATCCGACCCGGAACCACGAAGGCCGAAGGTTCGACTCCTCGGACGATCTGTCCCAGCTCGGCGACGGTCAGCGCCGGTTTCCGATCCCCCACCACGTCCTCCCTTCGTCCGACGCAACAAGGGCGTTCCGCCCGATCACTTCCGGATGGTATCTGATCAAGACCGACGAAGCCAGGAAACGGCGGTTGATTGACACTGCAATCCTCGACCGGTCCGAGCCGGGATCGCCTCAGACGACATCGTTCGGGCCGATCGCCGGTGATCTTCGGTCGGGCTCGACCACGTCGAACCAGACCTTGGCCCGACTACGGGGATGACCATTGTAGTTGATCGTGATTTCCTCTCCCTGGGCGATGGCGCGGATCGCGACGAAGGCCTTGGTTTGCCGGCCGATATCGTCGTAGCGGGCGTTGGGCCGGTACGAATGGTTGTAGATCGACCCGTACCCCAGGGCGAGCGCGACCTGGTTGGTTCCCCAGCGAAAGCAATAATCCTTGAGCGGGCTATTCGCCGGTCCCTCGGCGTATTCGTCCTCGGTCATCAGGATCACGGGGACGCTCTCGATGACCTCGCCCTTCGCGATGGCTCGGCGGGCGAACACGCCGCGTCCCTTTCCCTTGATTTGCTTGATGATGATCGCGTCGGACTGCTGGAACGCCATCCTGTCGATTCTCCCCACCGCCTGGAAATTCTGGTACTGGTCTTCATCGGATCGACATTTCTGGTTGACGTCAATCCGAAAAGTAGCCCTTCCCTCTATCTACGCCGCGAGAGACTGGCATAATGATACGGTCCCGGGCGAGACATAGGTCGTGCCTCCAACGGACTTTTGACGAGTTCGTGGTCGACCTCGATCCGGGAGATCAGTTTACCCGTTTCAGGGAGATTTCACGCCATGGCAATGAGCAATCGCCGCAAGTTTCTCACGTTTCTGACCACGGGCCTCGTCGCCTTGATCTTCGTGGTCGGCTCGGCCTTCGCCGACGAGCTGTTCGGCGTTCTGACCAAGGTCGACGTCGCCGGCAAGAAGGTGACCGTTGTCGAGAAGGACACCGACAAGGAAGTCGAAGTCACCATCACCGACGACACCGAGTACGTCACCAAGAAGGGCTCGTCCAAGGTCGACCTCGAAAAGGTCGAGAAGCAGGTCGAGAACGTCAAGAAAAAGGGCCAGAAGGGGATCAACGTCACCGTCACCCACGAGAAGGGTGTCGCCTCGAAGATCGCCCCGGTCCAGAAGAAGAAGACCGCCAACTGATCGAGGATCACCAGTGATCCCGATCGGGGCAGGGAACCCTCTCTCCCACCCCGCTCGGAATTCGAGCGTCGCGAGCCGACCGTTCGGGGAATCCACCAGGATCGATCAGAGCACGAGGCGACATGCCCGAAATCACTTACCGGAACGAGCCGGAGCTTGCCCCGTCGGAGTTTCTCGAGATCCTCGAACGTTCCGGGCTGGCCGAGCGTCGGCCGGTCGGCGAGGCCGAGACGATCCGCGCGATGCTCCGGAATGCCGACCTCTTCCTCACGGCCCGCATTGATGGACGACTTGTCGGCGTCGCGCGTGCGATCACCGACTTCGCCTATTGCACGTACCTGTCCGACCTCGCGGTCGACCAGGCGCATCAGCGTCAGGGGATCGGTCGCGAGCTGATTCGTCGGACGCATGAAGCGGCCGGCTTGGGGACGACGCTGATCCTGCTCGCCGCCCCATCAGCTCGAGATTATTATCCGCACGTTGGCCTGATTGGCCACGATTCGTGCTGGGTCATCCCCCGACGACCGGAATCACGTCCGCCGTCGCGACCGCAACCTTGAGCGGCGAATCGCCGGCCAGCGGATCGAGATCGATCGCCAGGGCCGCGTCGGTCGGCTTGTTCTTGGGCCGGGGCGGGTCCGACTGGCGGACGGCGCATTGCGGGTGGATTCCCGCTCGCGAGTAGACGGTCTCATGGCAGACCGGGCAGCGGACCCGATCAGAGCCCGGATTGTTCTGCGGCTGATAGGACTTGGGAGTCATCGGCGAAGGCCCGTCCGTTGGGTGAAGGCCAACCCGTCGGATTCGCCGATCGAAACGTTCGGGAAGCCGCGGGCGTCTTGTCTTGACAGAGCCGGCTTGCGCTCGATCCCGTCAGACCCGGTCTCGGTCCGGCGGCAGTGGAAATGACCCGATGGGCCGGTTCCAGTGGCAGCCGGGCGTCGGAATCACAACGGAACCAGGGATTTGAAGCCGATCGAGGAATCAAATCGGTTCCGGCCAGAGCCGTCAAGGGAAACGGGAAGTCGAGAGGTCCGCCAGCGCGGATCCTCTCGACGGTGATCCAGGACAGGATCAGACGAACCAGGGATCAATAACGGCCGCCGCCGCCACCACCGTAGCCGCCGCCACCGCCACCACCGTAGCCGCCGCCGCCACTCCGGCCGCCGCCGCCACCACCATAACCGCCGCCACCGCCACCCGAGCGAGCTTCGCGGGGCTTGGCCTCGTTGACCGTCAAGCGGCGCCCATCATGTTCCTGGTCATGAAGACCCTGGATCGCCGCCTGGGCCTGGGCGTCGGTGTCCATCTCCACGAACCCGAATCCCTTCGAGCGGTTCGTGTCGCGATCGACGATGATTTGGGCGCTCTGCACCGTACCGAACTGGGAGAACAAGCCTTCCAGATCAGACTCATTGACGTTGTAGGTGAGGTTGCCCACGTAAAGCTTCTTGGCCACGATCTGAACTCCGGACAGACGGAAACGACCCGCGGAAGGCTTTCAGGGTCGAGAAGAAAGGGACTCCGGATGGAATCCGAGAGGCGGGAACGGCGAGGGAGGAAAGCAAGAAACCGGATCGAATAGAGCCAGCGATGCCACTCGGTCGTCAGACCAACCGACTTGAATCTAACAGAATGTCCGGAGAATAGATAGGCAATTTCGCCCGATTCTCACATTTTTAAAAACCGAACTATCCCAACCCCTCTGCACCCCTCGATCAAGGCTGATCGGCCCAGAGCTTTCCCAGCAGCCCGAACAGCCGGGGATCGTGCCGCTTCAGTTCGGGACGGACAAACGGATAAAAATCGTTTGTCCCGAAATAGGCTTCCGAAGCCTCGGCGAAGTATTCCATCGGGTTGGTCGCCGCATAAGCCTTTTCTTCACGGCCGCCAGCCCGGAGGACCGACTTGTACTGTCCCGCCGCCATCGCATGATCATAAGCGGCCTTGACATCGGTGTTGCCGAAGCCATCAGGGAGAAATTGATCATGGTAGCCGTGCGCCAGCTCGTGAAAGACCATCCAGGGCTGGTCGAAGCTCCAGGCCAGGAAGTTCGTCGCGTTGGCGATCTCGACGCAATTCGCCTTGTCG
>JAJYCH010000527.1 GCA_021778575.1 Planctomycetota bacterium | reverse complement strand
CCAGCCTGATGTACTGGACGAGCTTGGGGTGGGTGTCGAGGTGGAGCAGGGGGGTGTACCAGCGGTAGACCTCGCGGGCCTCGTCGAACCGACCGGCGACGGCGAGATCCCACAACAACCGGTTCTCGCGAGGGAAGGCGTTGACCAGGCCCGAGACCCAGCCGATCGCTCCCAGGATCATGCTTTCGAGAACCAGGTCGTCGACGCCGCAGAACAACAGATACCGATCGCCCACGGCGTTCTTGAGGTCGGTGATCCGGCGAGGGTCTTCGGACGACTCCTTGATCGCGACGAGCGTCGGCTCGTCGGCCAGCTCGACGAACGCTTCGGGCTTGAGGTCGACGCTGTACGAGATCGGGTTGTTGTAGACCATGATCGGCAGTTCGGTGGCCTTCGCGACGGCCCGGAAGTGGGCGATCGTCTCGCGGGTGTCCGACTTGTAGACCATCCCGGGCAGGACCATCAGACCGTCGACGCCCGCCTTGAGCGCATCGGCGGCGAACCGGCAGGCGAGCCCGGTGGTGTACTCGGCCACGCCCGAGAGCACGGGGACGCGCCCGGCGACATGGTCGACGGTGGCCTTGAGGATCGTCCGCTTCTCGGCCGCTTCGAGCGAGCAATTCTCGCCGACCGTGCCGAGCATGATCAGGCCATCGATCCCCGCCTCGATCATCGCCTCGACATGCGCCAGGGTTGCGGGAAGGTCGAGCGACTCGTCGCTCTTGAACTGGGTCGTCGCCGCCGGGAACACGCCTTGCCAGGATACGCTCATGGAATCATTTTCCTTCGGGAATCAAATGGCTCGCTCGTTTGAGCTTTCGTCACTCTCGGCTGATTTCGATCTCGCTCAGACCGCTGCGCGAGGTTCCTTTGTGGGTGAAGATCACCCGGAGCTTCCGGGTCGTTTGCGGCGGAAATGTGACGACATTCACGCGTCCGCCCTCGGGTTCGCGGGGAGATCGGGCCTGGTCGCGAACGAAGTTCCAGTTCCCGCCGTCCCAGACCTCCACGGCGTAGTCGGTCGGAGCCTGGACGCCGCCGCCATCGTCATAGATCGCCAGTTCGACCCGGCCGACGACCTGGTCGCGGCCAAAGTCGATCTCGAGCCAGTCGCGGCGGTTCGGCGACTCGTAGGTCGTCCAGCGATTGTGCGGCGTGGGACGCATCACGGTCAAGCCGTCATTGACCTTCTCGACCTTGTCGAACCTCGAAGTGAACGACGCCGAGGCTTTGGGGAAACCCTGACCGGTCGGGTTGTATGCCAGATTTCCGGCTGGAGGAGGAGCGAGCGGGATCGGCCCTTCGGCGTCGCCCCAGACCTCGAACTCGGTCAAGCCGACCCTCGCCCCGCCGGCCCGGTGCAGGACCGCCCGGATTCCTTCGACCTCCTGCTCGTCGAATTCGAGGACGTTGGCCCGGTGCCCGGTCGGCGTCGCGGGGGATCGCCGGGAGACGGGCAGCGTGATCCACTTCGCGCCATCCCAGCGCTCGAGGTCGATCCGCTCGGGAGCCTTGACGCCCGCTCGGCCGGGCTTGCCGGTGGGATCATCGAGCAGGTAGAGCTTCGCCCTCTTGACCCGACGTTTCGTGCCAAACTGGACGGCGTACGACTCGGTCCCGGTCGGCTCGGCGGGACGGTCCGACTCCCAGCGGTTCGGCGGCTCCTGATGATACCAGTAGTTGCCGTCCACCGCCGTCTCGGCCGAGGTCCCGCTCGCGGTCGAGGACGCGACAGCCCGGGGGAACCGTCCGCCGACGTTGTTCACCGCATAGTTCACCGGGCGCGACTTCGAGGCTGGCTCAATCTTCGTCGGCAAGGTCGCCGTGATCCCGGTCAGTTTCGGCGACGACGCGATCTCGCGGCCGTCGGCCAGAAGGTGGAAGCCGGGGCCAAGCTTGTATCGCTGGCCGGTCCGGTCCCAGACGATCGCCAGCGAGTGGCCGTGATAGGGAACGTCTTCGAGGGCGAAGTAGTCCCAGGAATCCGGGGCCAGCGGGTTCACCTCGACGATCTCGTCGGCCCGGGGACGGAGGCCGACCAGCCCGGTGATGATCGGGTCAACGAACCCCGAGTGGAAGTAATGATTCGAGTGCCCCGGCGCGTCATAACCCTCGAACGACCCGGTGTCGGGATCGGCCGCCTCGGCGAGATAAGGGTGGCCGTCCTTGCGGTGGGTCCGGCTGAATGTCTGGAGCAGCTTGAAGTAATCGGCCCGGCTCACGGTCTCCTGGGGTGGGCCATTCAGGACGTTGGCCAGCGCCACAAGGGTCTGTGAGGTCGCGTAGGGCCACGACTGGCCGCTCCACCAGCAGCAACTTTTGTTGACCAGGAAAAGCGGGTCGTGCCGCTCGGTCACGGTCGGGCCGAACGGGGCGAGGAAGAAATCGGGCTTCATCAACGTCGACCAGCTCGGCGTGAACCGGGAATCGACCATGCCGAACTGCCAGGGAACGAAACCGATCAGCTCTCGACCATGCGAGTCGCCTGCGTACTTGCCGGTCTGGTAGGTCAGGGTGAGCTTCTTGACGACCGCGCCGTCTTTCTCCTCATCCTGCTTCGAGAGCGGGAAGAAGTGATTCCGGGTCGGGTCCCAGAGTTTCGCCTCCAGGTTCACTTTCAGGTTCTTCGCCTTCGCTTCGAATCGATCGGCGGTCGAAGCGTCGCCGGCGAGCCGAGCGATCGAGGCGATCGCCCGGGCATCGCCGTACATGTAGGCGTTGATGGTCGGCCGATAGGCGGGGGCACCCCGGAGGATGTCGCGAGTCTGCCGGCTATTGATGTTGAACTCCATCCCATCGTCGTGCCCGGTCTGCCAGAACAGGCCGACCTCGGGGTCGAAGTGCCGACGCTCCCAACCCTCATAATTCGCCTTCAGGTCGGGCAGGAGATCGACGACAAAGGCGTGATCGGGATGGACGAGTTGAAGTCCCCAGGTCGCGTCGGCCAGCCAGGTCGAGTAGTTCCTCGGCTGGGCTCCGGCGGTCCGGAACCAGTAACGGGCGTAGTCGCGGGCAACGGTCGGGTCGCGGAGCCAGCGGGCTTCGGCGAGCTGATGACCGGCCGGGCAACTGATCGCGCCGAAGGTTCCCGACCAGAACGGCCGGTCGATGAACTCGGTGAAGGCATAGCCGCTGTCGGCCGAGCCGTAGACGAGGTGTTTGGTGAGCAGCTCCCAGCGATAATAATAAGTCGTATCGAGGTCGGCGTCGGGGCTCTCGAAGAACGGAACACGGGACTTGTACCAGTCCCAGTCGCGATTGTCCCAGAAGGTCTGGGCGTCGAGGAGCTTCTGCTTGTCGAGCACCTGGGCGTGCGACAGCGGGGCCAGTCCGAGCACGCCGAAGGCCACCAGAACCCGACCGAGAAAGCGGATCATCGCGACGGTTCCTTCTTCAGGGCCGCGGCCTTTTCTTCGTCCGTCCAGGCGAACTTCGGCGCGGTCTTGGGGTCGTAACCGGCGAGGTGGCCAGGCTCTTTTCTCTGGTCGGGCCGGACGTAGCGGTACGACTTGTCGGGGAAGGTCTCGTCGATCAAGGCGTAGATGTCAGGGTCGTAGGCCTTGAGTTCCTCGCGGGTGTCGACGTCGTTGTGGTCGTGGTCGGGCGGGCGGTTGGTGTCGAACCACGACTGAACGGCCTCGGCCCAGTATTCGTGGCGATTGGTCGCGGCGTACTTGCCTTTCCAGAGCCCTTTTTTCATCGCCGACTGATAGGTCGCTTCGAGTCGGTCGTCAAACTTGGGGTCGATCGAGACCAGGCCCATGTCGGCGAGCGTGTGGGCGAACTCGTGGATCAAGATATTCTCGGCGTGGTACGGGTCGCCGGGATAGCAGAGCAGGTTTTCCTCGCCGCAACTGGTGGCGGGCCGGTCTGTCGTCGCCCCCAGGCCGCGCGCCCGCTTGTTCCAGAACGACGACGGCGTCAGGTCGGAGTGCTCGGGGACGTCGCAGGTCCGTTCGGAATAGCCTATGATCGCCACGCGGACCTTGTTCTTCACCAGCGCCTCGATCACGTCGCGACGCCCTTCGAGCATCTTGCCGATCAGATACGCCGCCTCTTTCAGGGCGTAGTCCGAGACCTTGTCCGACGCCACGATCGGCAGGCCGTCGACCAGAATGCACTTCTGGTAGAACGGGCTGAAGTTCCATGATTTCGGCGGCTCGACGACCCGGTACTCCGGAGCATCGGCCGCGAAAGCCAGACTGGCCCAGAACAAGACGGCCAGACCGATCGGTCGAGTGAGAATCTGCAACGGGCTGGCCTCCTGGGTTCGCGTGTCAGGTTGTACGAACTTTGAAATCAGTAACAGTAGGGTGGGTCGAGTGCAACGAGCCCCACCACGCATTGATGGTGGGGCTCG
>JAJYCH010000526.1 GCA_021778575.1 Planctomycetota bacterium | reverse complement strand
CACCGGCCAGGCTCAAGGTATCGCAGTTATAAGAATCCTTGACCTTGATCAGCCCTTCCACAATCTCGGCCCGGGCGACCAGATAGCCCAGGCGAAGCCCCGCCAGGCTGTATCCTTTGCTCAAGGTTCGGAGAACGATCACATTGGGATGATCGGTGATGAGTTGGATCGCGTCGCTCTCGGCGAAGTTGACGTAAGCTTCATCGACCACGAGAGGACAGTCGATCGCGCGGGCGATGGCTCCCAGTTGATCGGGGCTCAAGATGGTCCCTGACGGGCTATTCGGGTTGGCGATCAGCGCGAGACGGGCGCCGGTTCGGGCGAAATCGATCGGGTTGAGAGTCCAGTCGGCCTGGAACGGAATCTCGACGGTCCGAGCGTTCTGGATCTCGGCCAGCGTCCGGTAAAGGATGTAACTTGGCGAGGGATAGGCCATCCGGTCGCCGGGGCCGACAAACGCGCGGGCGAGGATCGTGAGCAGGTCGTCCGACCCGTTTCCGGTCAGGATCATCTCGGGTGAGACCCCGTGCAACTCCGCCGCGACGCGACGAAACGTGGTTCCCACCGGGTCGGGATAGAGCCGGAGACGATCACCGAGGACCGATCGAATCGCTTCGGCAACCATCGGTGACGGAGGGTACGGGTTCTCGTTCGTGTTCAGCTTGATAATCCCGCCTTCGCGAGGCTGCTCACCCGGGACATAGCCGGCCATCCGATTGATATGGTCGAGAAAGTATTTTTGCATGAGAAATCTTCAAACGAGAAGAAATAAATTGCCGGAGACACCAGGAGCATCTGGCGTTGCCCGGGATCAAGGAGTCAGGAACCGATCGAAATGACCGGAATCTCCCTCAATTCTGTCCAGCCAGGGCGATCAGGGCCGCATCCGTGACCCGAAAAACGGTCCACTCATCCATCGGCACCGCTCCCTTGGCACGATAGAAGTCGATCGACGGCTGATTCCAGTCGAGGACCGACCACTCCAATCGCCCACAGCCTCGGTCAACGGCGATCCGGGCGACCCGGGCCAGTAACGCCTTACCGATCCCCTGGCCGCGATGTTCGGAGCGAACGAAAATGTCTTCGAGATAAAGACCCGGCTGACTCCGAAACGACGAGAAATTGCCAAAAAAGAGGGCGAAGCCGACCGCCTGGTGATCCACTTCGGCAAGGATCACCTCGGCTGCCGGCCGGTCGCCGAAGAGGTGGCGAGCCAGTGCCTCGGGCGTGGCCTGGACTTGATATTCCAGCTTTTCATAGATCGCCAGTTCGCGGATCAGGTTCACGATGGTCGGGGCGTCGTCGATCGTGGCCGGTCGGAGGGTTGCGCTCATCGGAGGACTCATGACCTGGTGGACTTAGGAACCAGAGAACTTGGCGGGATTGTGCTGTCGAAATCACTGAGGATTTTCACATCCGGGCGAGAAGCCTCGAATTTCTTGACGCCCTCGATCGTGACATTCGTCCCCAGCAGGTCGAGAATCTTGAGGTTCGGCAGCTTGGAAAGGGTTGGAAGACCCGCATCGGTGATCGGGGTATCACGAACTTCGAGGTTTTTCAACTCGGTCAGGCCCGACAGGTTGGCGAGCCCGTCGTCCGTGATCGAATGGCCGCTCAGGTTGAGGTACTGAAGGTTCTTCAACCATTTGATCCGCCCGAGCGTGACGTCGGTCGGTTTGAAGTCGTCGGGTAGTGCCCAGGGGTAGCGCTTCGATCGATCGAGATTGAGCGCTTTTAACGTACCGAGTCGTTCAATGATCTGGAGTTCCTCGTCGGACAGATTCCTCGCGCTACTCAGATCGAGATCGTCCACCCGATGAAGCCAGGTCACCAGCTTGAGGTCGGATTGATGCGGGAATTTCGCCCCGTAAGCGGCGACATACCCGTAAGCGGCGACATATTTGACCGAGGTCGCGCCACCGAGCCGCCAGTTCTTGGCGTTCGATTCCCATTGAACCTGATGCCGGTTCGCCCGGAGCCACATCGTCGCCAACTCATGGCGAACAATCTTCCAGCCAACCGCCAGAACCACCACCAGGACAATCCCCAGAGCGATCAACCACCGCCGCCGACGAGTCCGGCGACGCTCAAGAAGAATCACTTCCTCCTCGGGATGATCAATCGCGTTGAGGATCGTGTCGAGAGGCATGACTTCACCTGATCCCGCTCGGCCACTCAGAAATTGCCACACCGATCCGGACAATTGTCGTAGAGGTTCATCGGTGGTGTCAAGGCGTCTCTTCGAGGCGGATATCGACGCTGTAGCGGTGAGCGGAGAGTCCTTCCTTGTCGGCGAGTCGGCGGATGTCGGGGGCCAGGGTGTTGAGCCCGTCGTGATCGACCCAGATGAGGCTGGTCCGCTTGAGAAAGTCGTTGGCCGACAGGCCCGAGGCCCAGCGCGCGGTTCCGCCGGTGGGCAGGACGTGCGACGGGCCGGCGGCATAGTCGCCAACCGCCACGGGAGTCTCGTGACCGAGAAAGATCGCTCCGGCGTTGGTCAGTCGCTCGGCGAGCCGGTCGGGGTCGGCCGTTGAGACGTGCAGGTGTTCGGGGGCGATCTGGTTGGTCAGCGCGACGGCTTCGTCTTCATCCTTGACCAGGATCAAGGCCCCGAATTTCTCCAGGCTGGCGCGGGCCAGGTCGCCCCGGCTGAGCCGGGCGAGTTGTTCGCCGAGTGCCTCGTCGACCCGGTCGATCAGGTCGGCCTCCCAGGTGATCAGAATCGAGGCGCCCGGCGAGTGTTCGGCCTGGCTGATGAGGTCGGCGGCGATGAACCGGGGGTCGGCGGTCCAGTCAGCGATCAGGACGACCTCGCTCGGACCGGCGATGCTGTCGATATCGACCTCGCCATAAACGTGACGCTTGGCCAGGGCAACGAACAGGTTACCGGGTCCAACGATCTTGTCGACCGGTTCAATCCCGTCGACACCATACGCCAGGGCCGCGACGGCCTGAGCCCCGCCGACCCGGTGGACCTCGGTCACGCCCAGGGCGTGGCAAGCGGCCAGGAGATCGGTGTTGTAGCCGCCGAACGGAGTGGGAGGCACGACCACGGCAATTTGCTCGACTCCCGCGGCCTGAGCCGGCACGACGGTCATCAGGAGCGACGACGGATAGGCCGCCGCTCCGCCCGGGATGCAAACACCGACCCGTCGGAGCGGCCGGTAGCGCAGGCGAAGCTCGCAACCCGGGCCGCGCTTGAACCGGGCGTCGCGATGGAGAATCCCCGACTGGAAGGCGAGGATGTTCTCACGAATCCGGCGGATCGTCCGGAGGTACGCAGGGTCGGCCTGGGCGTGAGCCTGACGCAGTTCCTCGACCGTCACGCGAACCTGGGATCGGTCGAGCGTCACCCGGTCGAGCCGTTTCGTGTAGTCGAGAACCGCGTCGAGACCACGAGCCCGCACATCGTCACAGATCCGGACAACCACCTGTTCGGGAGTCAGCGGTTCGCCGAAAGCGGCGATCGTTCGAGCGCGTCCTTCGGGACTCACGACATTCCCTTGCGGGCTCAAGCGTCGCCGAAGCTCGCGGATCGCTTCGCGAGCGTCCTCGCTCGCGTAGTCTATGCGATCGATATTCATGAGGCTTGCCATCGAACAGTCCGTCTCCGGTTCAAAATTCATCTCCTCATTCTAAACGCCCCGGCCAGTCTCCGCCCGACTTTTCCAGAATCAATGGACGACTCTGACGATTCGGATGTTCGCGAAGCCGAGCGAATTCACTGTCACTGGACTCGTTCGATTGTCGCTGAGGCAGCCATCGCGGGTTTCCGACCAGCGAACCTTCGCCGGGCCAGAGTCGTATCGGATCATGGTCCCGGGACGAGTCGGCGGGCTATTGGTTCACTGGCGACTCCTGGGGTCCAGACTGGCCACTCCTGGCCCACAACCCCAGGACCTCGATCGACTCCGGTTCGACCGGTCCGACAGGAAGCAGTGCCAGCCTGATGAACGTTTCGGCTCGGAGAATTTTTTGCCGGGTTTGCCAGGATCTCGCGAAAATTTCGACCAATCATTGTAAGAAATCGCCGAACTCATCGGTATCGATAGTGACGACCGAGGAATGGTCGATCGAAGCGACGGAAGGGGTTGCGATGCTGGATTTCAACGACCGTTGCAAAAAAATTCAACGAGCTTGACATTCCGCAAATCGCGGATTTATCATTCTTCGATATGAGAAGCGTGTTTGCGTCTGTCAAGGGCTTTTTGGAGTTCCTGGACAGGCTTGCCGATGGCTCGATTCATCGAGGACATGACTTCGATCCTGGAATCATTCGGTTCTGCAGAGAGGGATCGGGTCGTTCGCTGTCACGCAAGGAAGACTTGACACGTAAGTTTGCCGTTGAGAGATCGCCGGG
>JAJYCH010000525.1 GCA_021778575.1 Planctomycetota bacterium | reverse complement strand
GAGTTGCAATCGTTCCGGCTTGGGAAAGAAGTCGATCGCGCCGCGTTCGAGCGCCGCGAGCGTGATATCGGCCCCTTCCTGGGTGAAGGCGCTGACCATGATCACCGCGGTGTCGTGAGCCGCCAGGATCTGCGGGAGGGCTTCGAGACCGGTCATCCCCGGCATCTCGACGTCGAGCGTCACCACGTCCGGCTTGAGCTTGAGGGTCCGCTCGACGGCGTCGGCCCCGTCGCGCGCGGTCCCGGCGATCTCGATCTCGGGCTCGGTCTTGAGCACGTCGCTGATCAATTTACGCATCAGGGCCGAGTCGTCGACGATCAGGACCCGGACGCGATCACTCCTGGGTTCGCTCACGGTTGCCCTGCCCCCTGGTTGGTGTCAGGGACCTGGTCCGGAAGCGACGCCCGGACCTTCTTGAGAAAGCTGATGATCCGGTCGCGATCAAACGGTTTGACGATAAAATCGAGGGCTCCGTCGCGGATCGACTCGGTGAGAGTCGCTTTCTGGTCGAGCGCGGTGACGACGACGACCCGGGCGTCGGGGTCGGCCGCCCTGATCCGCCGGAGGGCCTCGTTACCCCCCATGACCGGCATGACCAGGTCCATCGTCACCAGGTCGGGACGCAGTTTCTCGTACAGAGCGACGGCTTCGGCTCCGTTGGCGGCCTCGCCGGCCAGCTCCCAGCCCGCCTCGACCGCGACGTCCTTGATGAGCTTCCTCATGATCATCGCGTCGTCCACCACCAGCAGGCGACCCATAATAATCTACCTCTTGGGGATCGGATTCGTCCGATCTAAAGTTCGTAATCGGCGCCGCCGGGGATTCTGACGGCCACGATGCCCGTCACCGTCGAGAACGTCAAGCGTCGGCCGGTCTCTCCCCCCATGTCGCGAGCGATCACCGCCACGCCTAGATCGGCCAGAATCTGTTCGACCGCCGTCTGGTTGGAGCGGCCGATGTCGATCGACGCCCCCCCTTGAAACATACTCGCTCCACCAAAAATCTTGGCCGACAGCCGGGTCCGGAGCTTCCGGCCGGCGGTTCGTTCCATCTCCTCGATCAATCCGGGAATCGCCGTATCCGCATATTTTCCGGGCTGGTCGGTCGAACCTCGCGAGCTGGGCAAGACGATGTGAGCCATCCCGCCGATCTTGCCCAGCCGATCGTAAAGGACCACTCCCACGCACGACCCCAGCAAGGTCCGCATCAATTTCGGTGCCGACGCGACCGCCCAGCGCCCGATCAGGACGGATATCATCTCCTCCGAAGCGCCGGGCTTGTCGGTCAATGGCACGTGGGCGAAACCTTCCAGGGGTCAAGGAATTCCGTCCGAACCGGCCGATCAGGCCGACTCCAGGCAAGCATGAAGCGCCTCCAGCGACGCCCCGCTGGGCACGAACAGGAGCGACCAGTCGAGTCGGGTCTCTTCGATTGCGAACGTACTGTTGACGACCAGGAGACGGTCGCTCCGGATGGCCTGGTCCATCAAGGCGAATTCGAGAAGGCTGGCGGCGAACTCGTGACGAAACCCCGGTGGACCGGGCAGGAGTGATCCCCCAGCCAGGCTTGAGGATGGCGATTCCAGAATCGGCAAGTGAGCGGCCAGCGAGTTCAAGTAGGCACAGCCGACGATGTTCGCGGTCTCGCGAGCGGCGGACTGTTCGAGTTCCCCCCACTCGGTCGTGGTTCCGATCGGCTGATGGAGCAGGAGGTCGACGGTGGCCAGTCCCGATCGATCCTCGAAGACCAGGATGATCTGCCCGGTCAGCGCTCCCATCAATTCCATCGGACAGGCGGCGACCAGCGTGTCACTCGGCCCCAGGATCTCGGCGGCCTCGGCCAGGTCAACCTGTTTGACGGCGCTGACGGTGACCGTCACCGGCCGCCCCAGCCAGCGCGACACCGCGCCCGACGCATCCCCCGCGCCTCGGCCGAAGATCGCTCCGAGCAGTCGCTTCTGGTTGTCGGTCAAAGTGGGGTCCAAAAGGGGCTCTCCCGAGACGTTCGCCTGTCTTGCCGGCTTAACCCACCTGTCGCGCGGCCTCGCGGACCACCATGCCGATCAGGGCATCGATATCAAGGATCAGCGAGACCCGGCCATCGCCGAGAATACTCGCGCCCGACAGGCTGGGGATCGGCCGGAAGTTCTTTTCGAGGGGTTTCAACACGATTTCTTGCATGCCGATCAGTTGATCGACCAGCAGGCCAATCGTCGTCTCGCCGTTATGGGCCACGACGATGGTCCGTTTCTCGGCTTCCGCCCCGGTCCGGTTGCGGGCCGACGGTCGGGCCGCTCCGCCCCAGGTCAGGAGGTCATCCAGCGCCACGACCGAGACCAGCCGGTCGCGGATCTGGATCATCCGCTTGCCCCGGACCTTGAAGATCGACCGGGCCTCGACCTCGACGATCTCGTCGATGTGGTCGAGCGGGATCGCATAAACTTCCTCGAATATCTGCACCAGCAGGCAAGGCATGATCGCCAGGGTCAGCGGCAGTCGGATCGTGAAGGTCGTGCCTTTACCTGCTTCCGACCGGACGTCGACGGTTCCGTTCAGCTCCTCGATCCGGCTCTTGACGATATCCATGCCCACGCCTCGGCCCGAAATGTCGGTGAGGGTCTCGGCCGTGCTCAGGCCGGGGTGCCAGATGTAGCTGACGAGCTGGCGATCGGTCAGGCGACTGGCCTCGTCCTCGGCGAGGAGCCCTTTCGAGATCACCTTGGCCCGGACTCGTTCGGAGTCGATCCCCCGGCCGTCGTCGCTGACGATGATCACCACGCTGTTGCCCCGGTGCGAGGCCGAGAGCGAGACGGTCCCCGAGCGCGGTTTGCCGGCCTTCACGCGGTCGTCGGGAAGTTCGAGCCCGTGGTCCACCGAGTTCCGGACCATGTGGATCAAGGGGTCGGCCAGCTCGTCGATCATCCGCTTGTCGAGTTCCGTCTTCTCCCCCTCGATCTGGAGCGTGACCTCCTTGTTCGACTGGTTCCGGAGGTCGCGAATGACCCGCTGAAATCGCTCGAACAGCGGCCCGATCGGGACCATCCGGGTGTCGAGAACCCCTTTTTGAATCCCGTCGGTCACCCGGGCGAGCTGGTGGATGGCTTCGGAGAGGGCGTTGATCTGGTCGCGGCCACGCCTCATCGCGTCGAGTTCGTCCTGGATCGCCTTGAAATTCTCGCGGAGCCGGCGGAACTGGCCGATCCAGCGGTCGAGCGACCCGCCCGACGTGCCGGTCCCGCCCGACAGGTTCTGCCCCCGGACCGGCGGTTCGCTGAACGCTTCGAGGTCGCGCGTCAGGCTATCGAGCCGATCCTGCGTATCCGCCGTCAGAAACGCCGCGCTCGAGTCGCGAAACAGATCTTCGAGCCCGCTGGCGATCTCGTAGAACCGCGACCGGTTGATGACCAGCTCTCCGGCCAGATTCATCAACTGGTCGAGCCGGTCGACGTCGACCCGCAAGGTCTCGGCAACCTTCTTCGACGGAGCCTTGACGGTGGGCGCGGCGGTTGGCGGGATCACCGGGTCGGCCGATTTCAAGGCCCGAGGTTCCGGCTCGATGAGCCCAGGAAGTTCCGGCTCCGGCTCGGGGGTGATCGGCTCGAAGGCGATGGGATCATCGGCCACTTCGACGACCGGCGGGACGGTGGTCGGGCTCTCGCCCGAGATCACGATCCGGGTCACGCCCTCGACGTCGGCGAGCGACCGGAGCGTCGCCTGGTCGCATTCGGGAATCAGCCAGACCGTGAATTCTTCGAGCTTCTCGATTCCGTCGATCGCCTCGGTCGGAGGGTCGGTCGCGAGAATCCGAGCCCGTCCGGACAATCGGTTAAGGACCAGCTTGGCCTTCATGTCGGCCCAGGCCAGACCCGGTGCGAAGCGGACCGAGACGCTGACGCTTTCCGGATCTCCGACCATCGCGGCAGGAATCGCGGTCTCCGTCTTGGCTTCGTCGGCGACCGAATCGGCGCGGTGGTGGGCCTGGAGTAATTCGAGAACCTGACGGGTCAGGTCGGAGAGGTCGACGGCGTCCTGGTTGCCGTCGCGAAGCTGGCGGTGGTAGTCGCGGAGACCGTCGAGGCAGCGGAAGCAGAGGTCGAGCGTGGGCCGGTCGAAGGCTCGGAGACCGCTCCGAAGTTGCTCGAAGAAGGTTTCGAGGTGATGGGTCAGGTGCTTGACCTGGTCAAACCCCATGACGGTCGACGACCCTTTGATCGAGTGGACCATCCGGAACGCTTCACGGAGCACGTCGGCGTCGGACGAATCCTGTTCGAGCTTCAGAAGCGCGTCGTTCAGCGCAACGATCTGCTCGTCGGTCTCGTCCAGATAATACGGGAGCAACTCGCTCAGGTCGAACCCAGCCATC
>JAJYCH010000524.1 GCA_021778575.1 Planctomycetota bacterium | reverse complement strand
GGGTCGAGGGGGATCGAGCCGGTTGGTCGTTCGAGTACGGCGGGATGGGCAAGCCGCAGCCCAGGCACTTGGTCAAGTAGGAGGCCGACGGGTTGGGCGTGTTGCAGCCGGTACAGCGCCAGAAGCCAGGGGCCGTCCTGGAAGTCGTCGGAGGCATGGGACATCCTTTTCCGATCGAGGGCGTCGGGCATCCTGCCGCCCATCATACCCGGTCAGCGGTTCCCGAAAAGGCCGGAGGGATCTGATTCGGAGTCTGGCGACGAGGTCGGGGTTGGCGGTCATACCGTTCAGAAAATCCCGGCGGACCCGGGAAGTCACGCCGTCGCGTTCGCGGTCGAGTGGTGGTAGTCTCGGATGGGGCTGTCGCCCTGGTCGATTTCCTCTCGAAGCGGACCCGGCTCATGAGTACGGTGTTGCTCGTCGACGATAGCCCTGCGGACCGGGCTTTGTTCCGGCTGATCCTGGGCCGGGCCGGCTTCACGGTCCACGAGCTTTCGCGCGGACTCGACGCGGTGGCGAAGGCTCGCGAGATCCGCCCGCATGTCGTGGTCCTGGACGTGAACCTGCCCGATACCGATGGCCACGCCGTCTGCCGGTCACTCCGGGCCGACCCGGTCTGCTCGGGCCTGCCGATCCTGATGCTGACCATCAAGGGGCACGACGACGACGTCCTCGCCGGGCTCGAAGCCGGGGCCGACGACTATCTGGCCAAGGACGAGGCCGGCGAGATCATCCTGGCCCGGGTCCGCCGGCTGGTGCAGTTCCGCAAGCTCGCCACGGTCTCGGTCCTCAACGAGCAACTCGCCCAGGTCGGGCGGCTGGTGGCCGGGATCGTCCACGAGATCCGCGCCCCGTTGACCGTGATCCGGGGCAACGCCGAGATGATCGCGCTGGAGGCCGATGCGGACGCGACGACCTCGCAGTGGGTCGAGCCGATCCTCCGCTCCGTGAAGACCTTGCAGGTCCGGCTCGATCACCTGATGGCCGCTGTCCGGACCGGTCCCAGCGACCCCAGGCCGGTCGATGTCGTCCCGCTCCTCCGCGAGGCTCTGAACCTGTTTCTGAAGGGGACCGACCCGCGACGAGGCTCCGTCGCCGTCGACTTCCAGACCGAGTCCCTGGTGCCGATTGTCCGGGTCGACCCGGGCCGGATGATCCAGGTGATCCTCAACCTGCTCTCGAACGCGCATGAGGCGATCCTCGCCGATCGACCGTCGGGACGGATCGATGTCCGCGTTCGATCGGTGACGTCTGATGGGTCGATCCGGGTCCGGGTCGATGTTCTCGACGACGGACCGGGGATCGCCCCGCTCCATCTCGACCGGATCTTCGAGCCGTTTTATACAACCAAGGAAGGAGGGACCGGCTACGGCCTGTACCTGGCCGCCGAGATCCTCCGCGAGCACGGCGGTTGCTTGACGGCCGAGAACGGGCCGTCAGGTGGGGCCTGCCTGTCGATCTGGCTGCCGCTGGCCGAGCCTCTGCCGGCGCTGGCCGTGCCGGTTGGAACCTCTGAAGAGATCGTGGTCGACCGATGAGCCGAGCCCGCAAGAAACCGCTGGGCTGGTCGGGCAGGTCGCTGTCGGCGGCGTCCTGGTTGCTGGTCGTTGGCTTGCCGCTGGGGTTGCTCGTGGTCGGGCTGAGCGGCGGCCGTTGGTGGGTGGTCGGGCTTTATGGCGGAGCGTTGCTGGTCCTGATCGTGGGGACCGAGGTCGGCCGATCCCTGGAGCGTCGTCGCTGGTCCGACCCGCTCCGGAGCCTCTGCCGGAACCTCGAAGCCTTCAATGCCCAGCCTGACGAAGCCTGGGACCTGCCCGCGACGCCGGAACTGGCCGAACTGGTCCGGCCGGTCAAGAATCTCCAGGAACGCTACCTGGCGCTCCGAGGTGAACTCGAATCGGTCCGCTACGAGCCGGCGGCCGGCGGCCTCGACACCGAGGAACGTGACGTCACCGTGCCGTTCGACGCCCGGATGACCCGGAGCGGTTCGTTCGAGCCGCCCTCCTTCGAGCCGTCGATGCTCGCCTCGGGCGAGGTCTCGACTCTGGAGATGATCAACCGGCTCGAACCTCGGACCCTCCGCTGGCTGACCTCGACCCTCGCCGAGCAGGAATTCCTGGGCTGGTCGATCGCCGAATTGAAGAAGAAGTCGTTCCTCGAAATCGTCCAGGACGACGACCGGAAACTGGCCCGCCAGGAGCTTCGGACGGTCCTCGATCGCGGCGAGGGGCACGGCCTGATCTACCGGATCACCACGGCGACCGGCGCGACCCGCGCCGTGGAACTGAACATCGGCGTCCGCTACGGTCCCGACCAGAAGGTCCTCCACCTCCGCTGCCACCTGACCGACGTCACCGCCAAGCTTCGCGACGAGAGCGAGCTGAAGCGCCGGACCCAGGAGCTGACCCAGGCCAACGACGTCCTCCGCCGGACCAACCGCGAGCTTCGCCAGCTCAAGGATCGGTACAGCGACCTCTACGAGAACGCCCCGGCGATGTACTTCACGGTCGACCGTCGCGGCCGGATTCGCGAATGCAACGACCGGCTGGTCCAGACGCTCGGCTACTCGAAGGACTGGCTGATCGGTCGGTCGGTCCTGAGCCTCTTGCCCGAGTCCCGAACCTCCTCGGAGGACGATCGATTTCTCCTTCCCGGACCGTTGCAGGTCACGCCCAGCTCGGTCGAGTTCGCCAGCGAGTGGGTCCGGAGCGACGGTTCGCCCCGGGCGGTCTGGGTCACGCGGTCGGCGACTCTGGGGACCGACGGCCAGGTTCGCCAGTGGCGATGCGTGGCCCAGGACGTGACCGCCCGGCGCAACCTCGAAGCCGAGCTCCAGGTCAAAAACGAGCGGCTGGCGCGAGCAAATGTCGAACTGTTGACCAAGAACAAGGAACTCGACGAGTTCACCCATGTCGTCTCGCACGACCTGCAAGAACCCCTTCGAACGCTGATCGCTTTCTCGGATTTTCTTCTGCGTGATCACGCCGACAAGCTCGACGAGTCGGGCCAGGATTACGTCCGCTACCTGGTCGAGGCGTCGAAGCGGCTCCGGTCGTTGATCAAGGATCTTCTCGAACTGTCGAGAGCCGGCAAGGTGACGGCCGACTTCGCCGCCGTCGCGCTGACCGAGGTCGTCGAGGTGGTCAAGGCCGACCTTTCCGAACTGGTCCGGACTCGCGGAGCCGAGATCACGTCGAGCCCTGATTTACCCGAGGTCTGGGGCGATCGCGACCGGATCGGCCAGCTCGTGGCGAACCTGGTCGGCAACGGTCTGAAGTACAACCAGAGCCCCGCGCCGAAGGTCGAGATCCGCGCAAGGATTGACGATCCCGAATGGGTCACGATCGCGATCCAGGACAACGGGATCGGCATCGACACCCGTTACCACTCCCGGATCTTCCAGCTCTTTCGACGTCTCCACACCCGCGAGGAATACGACGGGACCGGAGCCGGCCTGGCCATCTGTCAGAAGATCGTCCAGGCCCACGGCGGCCGGATCTGGGTCGAGAGCCAGGCGGGAACCGGCTCGACCTTCTTCGTCAAGCTCCGCCGCACCCGTCCAGTCGCCGAGACCATTCCACTCGACGCGGCCAGTCCGTTGTCCGACGGAGAGGAACCTCGGACCGGCGTCTGAAGTTTGATCCGACGCTGATCAAGTCGGGCACGTCGGAACGAGGTCTTCACCGGCTCGATCGAAAGGTCAATTTTCTCGGGCGGGAATCAGTAAGGGTTTCGCGCCGGTCCGAGCATCCGACCCGACAGTCACCTTCCCGTGAGCGTCGAGCTTGACCCGGGTGCCGATGTTCTGGTCGGCATCTTCTTCATACATTTCAATCATTCCATCTTTATGGATGACGACCTTCACGGTGCGCTTTTCACCGACGCGCACACCGATCTCGGTCGGCTTTGCTGGCCGATGCTGGAGAATGAACGGACAGTATTCACTGGCTCCCGGCTCAAGCGAAAACCGACCGTCGGGCCGAATTAAAAAGTTGGCTCGTGCTATCCCCTTGCCGTCGTGAATCACCAGATTTCGGGTTTGGTTGGACTCACCATTGAGAGTGAAGTGGATTTTTTCATGGTCATCGATCGTTACCTGACCCGTTTTGGTGGGAATCGCCGAAACATTCGAGCCCATCCCTTCGCGTTCAAATAAACTATAGCCAATCACGGCCCCCGCTAGAATCATGATCGGATGGGTGATCCAGGCCAGCGGAATTCGTGCGACGTCATCGGTTTCGGACATATTCTTCTCCTGAAATCATTGGGGTGTAACCCGCCGAGCGCTATGCTGCATTCTTCCCATATAGCCGGGTTTGTTCCCTCT
Organism: Planctomycetota bacterium; assembly: GCA_021778575.1. Taxonomy (GTDB): domain Bacteria; phylum Planctomycetota; class Planctomycetia; order Isosphaerales; family Isosphaeraceae; genus Tundrisphaera. Next base: position 39 of record JAJYCH010000524.1, on the reverse strand, counting down.
CGATCCGATCTTCGATGAACTCGTCCCATTGATTGTTCA
>JAJYCH010000523.1 GCA_021778575.1 Planctomycetota bacterium | reverse complement strand
CCAGGGCGATCTTGCGCTCCAACGCGATCGGCGTGAGTCTGGATTCGAGTTCTTCGAGATCGGGCCGGACCAACTTCCCTTCGGGATTGATGAGGACCATTGCCGGAATGGCCGAGATTCCATAAGCCTCGAAGGTCTTGCCGTCGTCGAGCAGGATCGGGAACGGCAAGGGGCGGCCTCGCCAGAGGTTCTTGATCGTCGAGGCAATTTTCTTGTCCATTTCGGCGAAGTCGGCCGCGCTGTCGTTATGCACGGCCAGAATGACGAACTTGTCGCGATCGACGGCGTGTTCGTCGAAGAAGTTGACCATGTTGGGCAAGCCCATCGAGATGCATGGGCCGCAGCCCCACGACCAGAATTCGAGGATCACCCACTTCCCCTTGAAGTCGGCCAGCTTGACGTCCCTGGGCAACCCTCGGGCATCCTTGATCGAGAGTGGTGGGGCCGGCTTGTCATAGCCCTGGGCCAGCTTGCTCGGTTTCAGCTCGATCACGCCGAGATCGAGGTCGAGACCGGGCTGATCCGCTTTGATGGTCGCCGTGAACGCCTTCCCCTCGTGCTCCTCGGGTTGCTTCGGATCGAAGACGTTGAAGGCGTAATCACCCGGCGGGAGCCAGAGGTCGAAGGTCGGCGGCCTGGGTTTCTTGCCGGTCTTGATCGCCTCGCGATCGACGCAGAGCGATTGCGCGACCATCAAGTAATTCTCACGCTTCCTGGGAGCGTTGTCGTCCTTGAAGCCAAACGCGAGGACATTACTCATCTCGATCGGGTGGTCCGGCAAGACGCATTGGAACTTGCCATGAACCCGGACCAGAGGCCCGATCTTGATCTCGATCCCGTCGGTCTGCTTGTTGGGGTCGGCCACAACTCGACCGCCGAGCTTGTTATCCGCCGTGACCGCCAGCAACGAGAGCGGCTGCCGCAACGAATCAACGTCTAGTTTGAACCGGCCATCGGCGTCGGTCTTATCCGCTTCATGGCTGGTCATCCCTTTTTTCGTGTTGCCATACCAGTAAGTACCGACGGCCACGCCGGAAACCGGCTTACCATCGGCACCAATCACGCGACCTTGATAGGTCACCGGATCAGCCTGGGCCAGGCTTGCGCTGAAGATCAAGCAGAACAAGACGGGTATCGAACGCGGCATGGCTTCGGCTCCCTGATCGACGTCGAGACGGGGTCGTCCAGAATCGCGTCGAATCCGAGAGCCGATCGGCGACATTTTTCGGGGTTTTTGTCGGGTGTCGTGGCCGTAATCCAATGTAGGGCAGGATTGATCCTGCCTGTCAGACGCTTTCGGCAGGATCAATCCTGCCCTACAAACGTCAAAGCCAGATCTTGAGCCGGCGCTTGAGGTTCTCGGGCAGCTTCTTCTCGACGATCCGCTGGATCTGATCGGGATGGAGTCGGGTGCTGAAGTGCGAGGCGATCACCCAGTCGTTCTCGAACCGATCGGCCCTCGCGATGATGTCGTCGAGGTGCGTGTGGCCGAACTTGTGGATCTTCTCGGGCCGTTCCTGGGGGGCGACGAACGTCATTTCGAGGATCAGGATCTCGGCCTTGTAGATCTCCGGCAGAACGTCGAGCCCCTGCGGTGCCGAGTCGCCCAGATACGCGACCTTGGGAATCCGGATCTCGGCCGAGACCTCGATCCCCTTCTGGCGGAGGTCGCGGATGGCCAGGTCGTCGCCGATCAGGTGCTGATATTCGGGCTTGAGCTTTTTCCGACGCTCCCAGACCAGGTAGCCGACCGACGGGATCGTGTGCCGGGTCGCGAAGGGAGTCACGACCAGTTCGCGCGACAGCTCGATCTCCTCGCCCGGCTTGACTCCGACAAGTTTGGCCGGCATCCGCCCCCGGTCGAGCTTCTGGAAGGCCCGAAGGAGTTGCTCGACCCCTTCGATCGCCTCGGTCGGCAGGTAGATCGTCGGCGGTTCCATCTTCATCATCCGCCGACGAGCCACGTAAACCGGCAAGGCCGCGATATGGTCGAGGTGCGTGTGCGAGATGAACCAGTTGGGCGTGCTCATGAACGACCAGGGCTGAGCCCCGAGGTCGAACCCCAGCTTCAGTTCGGGAACCCGCCAGTAAGTCTGCACCGCCGCCCGGGAGTACCCTTCGAGAGTCAGCCCCTTATGCTCCATCGTCCGGACCGGCGCGTTGTCGACCGGATGGTCGAGCGACTCGACCGTCATATCCATCCCCATTTCCGTCGCCAACACCGCCTCCCGTCGCTTGCTCGCCAAGCGAAGATCAATCCTGCCCCGCTTTCCGCCGGGCCAAACCGTCCATTATACTCAAACCACACCGGCACGGTCAGTCCGGAATTTCCGTGACGATCTGGATGGGTCCAACCATAAAATCTTGGGCGTCACTCTCAACCCCCACCCCGGCCCTCCCCCACGAGGGGGTAGGGTGTCAGACGCAAGCGGATCTCGGGCATTTCTGGTCCCCTCCCCCCTCGTGGGGGAGGGATAGGGTGGGGGGGCGTTGGGCACCATCGGAGAAGCAGGTTACACCCATCCTTTCGACTCTTCTCCCCTCAAAGGGGTTCGCACCTTGTCCCGCTTGATCTTCGGCCCGGCTTATCTCGATCGCGTGGTCCGGGTTGATCGCCCGCTGGTCGATCCCAAACGAACCCAACGCCCGCTTGATGGCAGCGTCGATGGTCGCTGGATCGATTCGAGCCCCGGCCTGAACTTGCTCGACCCGATCGGCAATCGGTTGACGGTGGATCTCACCGCCGACTGGCCCGGCCCATCGGGGACGATCGGGCTCTCTCGAAATCTGGCCGAACCGCCGGGCGGCTGGACAAGGACCGTCCCGTCGCTTGACTGGCAGGACGACCTGGGCGGGATGGGAGCCGGTTATGCCTCGGCCCTCGGCGGCGAGCTGATCAGCGCTCTCGGGCCGGAATCGGACCCGACCTCGCAAGAAATCGCGCGGTTGCTCGCGCAGGCCGGTGTGCGGCATGCACCGATCCGGGTCGAAGGGATCAGCGCCGACTGGACGCTCTTGATCTCCAGCGGCGAGCATGGCGACAAGCTCCCGATCGGATTTCGAGGCTGCCACGCCCGGCTCGAAAACCTCGGCCCACGGGTCGCGGATCAGGCCGGGCTTCGAGTCGTCGCCTCGTTGCCGAACCGCCTGGCGAAGCAGGCGCTTGCCGGCCCGTCGACGGTCCGGTTCTTCGCCCCGGCGCTCCGGAACATGATCGACCGCGACCCGCCGATCTCATCGTTCGCCGACACAATCGACATCCTTTGCTGTAACCGAGGCGAGTGGGAACAGCTCGACGACCGCGAGCAAGTGGCCTGGCAACTCTCGATCCTGGTCGTCACCGACGGCCCTCACGGAGCCCGACTCCGGTTCACCACGCCCGAAGGGGAATCGAGCCAGCTCGAAATCGCCGCGTTCCCCCGGTCCCGCCCACCGCTCGACACCAACCGCGCGGGAGAAGCCTTCGCGGCCAACCTGGTGCTGACCCTGATCGAGAACGGCTGGACGCCTGGCTCGACACCGCCCGACCTCGCCCGGAAAGCCCTCGAACGAGCTTCCGCCGCCGCTGCGCTGGTCCTCGACCAGCTCGATTTTGGTTTTCCGACGGCGGCCGAGGTGGACGCGGCGATCGATGCCGGGCGGGTTTGATCCCTGGAATTCCTCAAGACCCACCTTGACCAAAAGAGGCTTCTCTCCCACGATACCGCGCGGATCAGGCGAGCCGGTCGATGCCCCGAGAATCCCCGAGCGGAACGGAGTCCCCGGATGAGCACCACGTGTCTTCTGTTGCTTTCGGCGGCGCTGCTCGGGCAAACCGAGCCGCCGACCACGATACCGACGGCGGCCGAATTGATCGCGAAAACCCTGGTTCTCGATAGTGCCGACAGCAAGTGCCGGAGCCTGGAACTTGTCGGGCGAATGAAAGACACCGATGAGATGGACGTGAAGTTCCGGGCCGTTTATCGATCGACGGGGGAATCGGCGTTCCTGCTCTGCGATGGCACGGATGATACGCCGTTGATGTTCGTTGTTGGTCATCAGATGCTGCTTTACGAACCGGTGGGCCCTGTCGTCTATCGCTCGAATTTGGCGATGTTCGAGATCCGGGTGGACACGAGAGGTGACCAATCGACGCTCCTGTTTGGCTTGGCGAGCGGCAAGAAACCAGGTCACATCTTCTTCGATCTCCCGAGTCTGCTGAAGACTCACTCAGAGAGCGAAGCGGTCGCTCCAACCGGTGGCACAACCTATCGCCTGACCCGGACACTCCCGGAAGGGGCTCGGGAGGTCTATCATTTCGATCTGTCGCGCCCATGTCCCGTGACCCGGATCGAGATGTTCGACAAAGAGGAGAAAGAAGCGAACGGGT
>JAJYCH010000522.1 GCA_021778575.1 Planctomycetota bacterium | reverse complement strand
GAAATCGGGATGTCGGGCCGGAGGACGGGGCGATGGTTCGAGCGTCGAGGGCTTTGATGAGCATCGTGGAAGAACAGGCGGCGGACGAGCGGGCGTGGGTCGGCTCGGGCATCCAGCATCGAAATCTGGCACCCGCCAGCCTGGTCGAGCAGGCGATTCAACGAGGCGAAGGGGCCCTGTCCAGCACCGGGGCGCTGGTCTTCCAGACCGGCCAGTACACCGGGCGGTCGCCGGAAGATAAGTTCATCGTCCGCGAACCCTCGGTCGAAACCGAAATCGACTGGGGAAAGGTCAACCGACCATTCGACCCGGCTCGATTCGACGCGCTGCTCGACCGGGTGATGGCCCACCTCGAAGATCGCGAGGTCTGGATTCAGGACGCCTTCGGCGGGACCGACCCGGCGCACCGCTTGCCGATCCGGGTCGTCTGCGAGCGCGCTTATCACGCGCTCTTCGCCCGCCAGTTGTTCGTCAAAGCTTCGCCCGACGAACTGGCCGAGCACTCGCCCGAATTCACGATCATCGCCGCGCCCGACTTCCACGCCATCCCCGAACGCGACGGCACACGCTCCGAGGTCTTCATCCTCCTCAATTTCGCCCGGCGAATCGTCCTGATTGGCGGGACCCTGTACGCGGGAGAAATCAAGAAGTCGGTCTTCTCGATCCTCAACACGCTCTTGCCAGGCAGGGGCGTCTTGCCGATGCACTGCTCGACGAACGTCGGGCAAGCCGGGGACGTGGCGCTGTTCTTCGGCCTTTCAGGGACCGGCAAAACGACCCTCTCGGCCGACCCCACCCGCGGCCTGATCGGCGACGACGAACATGGTTGGTCGGATGACGGCGTCTTCAACTTCGAAGGCGGCTGCTACGCCAAGTGCATCCGGCTCGACCCCAAGAGCGAGCCCGAGATCTTCGCGGCAATCAAGTTCGGCACGGTCCTCGAAAACGTCATCCTCGACCCGAGTTCTCGCGAAGCCGACTACGCCGACGCGAGCTTGACCGAGAACACCCGGGCTGCCTATCCGATCGAGTTCATCGCCAACCATGTCCCCTCGGGCCGCGCCGGGCACCCGAAACACGTCGTCTTCCTGACCTGCGACGCCTTCGGAGTGCTCCCGCCGCTGTCGCGGCTCACGCCTGAGCAGGCGATGTATCACTTCCTGTCGGGCTACACGGCGAAGGTCGCCGGGACCGAGCGCGGACTTGGAGCCGAGCCGTCGGCCGTCTTCAGCACCTGCTTCGGAGCGCCGTTCATGACGCTCCCGCCCAGGCGTTACGCCGACCTGTTGGGTCAAAAGCTCCGCGAGCATCAAGCGGGTGCCTGGCTGCTCAATACCGGCTGGACCGGCGGCGGATTCGGTCAGGGCCAGCGGATCAGCCTGCCCCACACCCGGGCCCTGGTCGACGCGATCATGAACAACCGATTGGCCGGGGTAGATTATCGAGTCGACCCCATTTTCGGCCTCGAATCGCCGACAAGTTGCCCGGGAGTTCCCGGCAAGATCCTCGACCCCCGAGCCGCCTGGGCCGATCCAGCAACTTACGACACCCAGGCCCACAAGCTGGCCGCGCGGTTCATCGAGAACTTCCAGAAGTTCGCCGGGGTTGATCCAGCGATCGCGGCTGCGGGACCGCAAGGCGTCGATCAATAATCAGTCAACGATTTCGGCGGGATCGCCACCCGGAGGGCGTTGGCGACGGCCAGGACGTCGATCACCTCTTGCGCGATCGCTCCGGCGACGGGTGAGAGCCAGCCGGCGGCGGCCAGGGTCATCCCGATCAGGCTCAGGGCCATTCCACCGATGGCGCTTTGCAGGGCGATCATCCGGAGCCTTCGGCTGATGTGGAAGAACTCGTCGACCTTCTTCAGCGAGCTGTCCATGATGACGGCTCCGGCGGCCTCGGCGGTGATGTCGCTGTTCTGGCCGAAGGCGATCCCGACGGTCGCGGCGGTCAGGGCCGGGGCGTCGTTGATCCCGTCGCCGAGATAGACCGTGTTCTCGCGCCGGGTCGCCGCCTGGACGAGTTCCAGCTTCTGCTCGGGCGATTGGCCGGCGTAGACCTCGGTGATCCCGACCTGGGCGGCCAGGTAGCGGACCTCGCTCTCGCGGTCACCGGAGATGATCATCACCCGGTCGAACCGATGGTGAGGGCCCAGATGTTGGATGAACGACGCACCATCAGCCCGTGGAACATCGCGGAATCGGAGGGTCGCGGCGTACTTGTCGTCGATGAGCGCCACGCACTCCAGACCGCCGGCAAGGGGCGGCAGTTGGGCCTCGAAACCGGGATGCTGCGCTTCGAGCTTGGTCCGGCTGGTCACCCGGATCGTCCGGCCGTCGACGGTTCCCGTCAAGCCTTCGCCGGGCCGCTCGCTGACCGACGCCACTTCTCGGAGCGCGAGCTGGGCCGACTTCGCCCGTTCGAGGATCGCGCTGGCCAGTGGATGCTTCGAGTACTGCTCCAGGCTGGCGACCAGCGTGAGAACCTCGTTGGAGTCGAAACCGGGCGCCGGGATCACCTCATCAAGCGTCGGCCGACCGTGGGTCAGGGTGCCGGTCTTATCGAAGATCGCTGTCCGACAGGTGTCGATCTTTTCGAGGACGGCGGGGTCCTTGATGATGATCCCTCGGCGAGCCGCCAGCGAGATCGAGCCGATGATCGCGACCGGAATGGCGATCAAGAGCGGACAGGGGGTGGCCACGACCAGGACGGCCAGGAATCGACGCGAATCGCTACTCAGGAACCAGGCCGCCAGCGCGATCGCGACGGCCAGCGGCGTGTACCACGCACCGAGCTGGTCGCCGAGCCGTCGGAGCCTCGGGCGTCGCTCCTCGGAGGCCCGCATCACGTTCATGATCTTCGAATAGCGTGAGTCGACGGCCAGCTTATCGGCCCGGATCGTCAGCGCCGACTCGCCGTTGATCGCCCCCGAGATCACCGTCGAGCCCGGTGCCTTGGCCAGTTGATACGGTTCGCCGGTCAGGAACGACTCGTCCATCACGCCTCGACCCTCGACGACCGTGCCGTCGACCGGGCAGATCTCGTGAGGGAAGACGACCAATGAATCACCAATGGCCACGTCAGACAGGGGGATCTCGGCGATCTCGGACCCGAGCTTGCGGTGAGCCTTCGACGGCATCCGCGCTGCCAGGGCCGCCAGGACCGACGATGCCCCCTTGATCGCATAAGCTTCGAGAGCCTCCCCCCCGGAGAGCATCAGGACCACCAGAACTCCCGCCAGATATTCCCCCAGCCAGGCCGAGGTGACGATCGAGAGCCCCGCCAGAAGATCCGAGCCGAACTCCTTGCGGAGCATCTTGACCCCGAGTTCCCAGAGCAGCGGCAGTCCGCCCAGAATCAAGCAAACGACCAGGGGAATCTGCGCAAGGGGAAGGCCCAGGACCGTTCCCGAGGGTTTCACCACGAACCGGATCAGCAGGTGGATGACGATCGCGACGATCGCCAGACCGGCGATTCCCACCTGAAGGCGACCGGGACCGGTCTGTTCGGAAGCGGGCATCGGTTGACCTTTCGGGCTTCAGAACGAATTGATTGGATTGACAAGCGTTGAAGTATCTCGTTGCAAGTGTCGGGCCGATCGTCCCGGAAAGCAACCGCCTGGCGAAATCAGGAGGATTGCAAAGCTGTCGGGCAACTGTAGGGTCCGCTGTGAGGACCGTGGTTTCGATCCACAAATCTCGATGGTCCGGTCGTTGACCCGTGGTCGGGCGAAGCCTGCAACCATGGTCCGCACAGCGGACCCTACCAGACTTTGCAATCCTCCTGAGATTCGGTATGAAGTTTTTGACGAAAGGCACTACGCCTCGTACCATGAAGGGTCGAAGCGAATCTCCCGCCCGACCTGACCTTGGTACGTGAGCGAGGCCCGAGCGATGCACATTCCCGACGCGGTGCTGGACCCGAAGGTGGCTCTCGCGACGGGTTTGCTTGGCGCGGCGGGGCTGGCGTTCTCGGTCTGGAAGCTCCGCGACCAGCTTCGCGAGCGAACCACGGTCCTGATGGGGTCGATGGCGGCGTTTGTGTTCGCGGCGCAGATGGTCAACTTCCCGCTGTCGATGTTTCTGGTCCCGGCGTCGGGACATTTGCTCGGCGGGGTTCTGGCGGCGGTTTTGCTCGGTCCCTGGGCGGGGGCGGCGGTGATCGCGGCGGTCCTGCTCGTCCAGTGTTTTTTGTTCCAGGACGGTGGCTTGACGGCTCTGGGGGCGAACTTCGTCAACATGGGGCTGATCGGGTCGATCGGCGGTTATGCCATTTACGCGCCGATTCGCCGGGCGCTGGGTGGGCAGCGGGGGATCTTGATCGGCGCGATGGCGGCGGCCTGGTTCTCGGTGATCCTGGCGTCGGGGGCGTTCGCGGTCGAGCTGGCG
>JAJYCH010000521.1 GCA_021778575.1 Planctomycetota bacterium | reverse complement strand
CCGGATTCCCTGGCTCGCGCTGGCGGCGGCCATCGGCGCGGCGATCCTCACCGGCGAGCGGGGAGGAATCTGGGGCCGGGTGACGGGATTTGTCGGGCTGGGGGTTCTTCTGGACCTGGTGATCCTCGGGCCGGTCCTCGGGGCGGGGGAATATTCCGAAGGTACGATCATCCAGCTGGCCTCGATCACCGGGATCTCGTGCCTGGCGCTGGTGAATATCGGTTTGCTCGATCGCCCGGCGAACCGGTCGGAACTCTGGGTGGCATTGACGGTTCTCGCGGCGGGCGGAGCCGTGGTTCTGGTCCTGGCCAACAGTGCCGTCCTGTGTCTGCTCGGTGGGAGTCTGGCGCTCGTTCTGACGGCGTCGTTGATCGGTTCGCGAGGCCGGGCGATCGGCGGAGGGATCGCGGTGGCGGCGACGGTCCTCGCGACGCTGGTGATCGAAGGTTCCGTCTACGCGTTCTTGCCCGCGGTCTCAGGGCTCCTTCTTGCCGGAGCCCCCGCCCTGCTCTGGTTGCTCCGGACCGGCCCGATCGCGCGGCTCGGACCGTTGACTCGCTCCGCCCTGGCCGCGATCTTGATCCTGATCCCCGTGGGAATCGCGATTTTCCTGGTCTGGTCGACCCAGGGATTCGACCATCAAGGAATATAGACGAAACGCAAAGATCGTTAAACGCACCCACCGCTGACCCGTCATTAACTGATCCGCTGGTTCGAGCCAAGCCCCTTCCGGCCTGGATCGATCAGTTCGTTCGGATGCGGAATTCCCGTGGGAAAATCACCACGGCTCGCCAGTATTCTCTGCTCCGATCAGAAAAATCATATCGACACACTTCTGTAATCAGGCTAAAGTACTAACTCCTTCTTCTTCTCAACGCCCATGATTTTCGAAGTGTTGTCCTGGGTCCGGGCGGTCCTTCCGCCGGGGATTCAGATCCGGATCGGATTGCGCCCGATCTCGGCAATTTCTTATTTATTCATTTTTCGGACCAGTGGGTCGACCGACCCCGGAGCACGAGCCATGAGTCGAATTCGTCGCGGTTTCACTCTCATCGAACTGCTGGTGGTCGTCGCCATCATCGCCGTTCTGATCGCCCTTTTGCTACCGGCCGTCCAGGCCGCTCGCGAGGCGGCCCGCCGATCACAGTGCGTCAACAACCTGAAGCAGCTTGGCCTGGCCATGCAAAACTATCACGACGTTCTGGGCAGCTTCGCCATGGGCACCCGGACGCCGTTCCAGGTCGCCGCCCCTCCGGGTGGATGTACGAACAACTGGTATGACGACATGTCGTGGTACTTTGGAATCTTGCCGTTTTACGAGCAGAATCCGATCGCCAACGCGGTAAATTTCTCGTTGATCATCAGCAGTCCGCAGAATTTCACGTCGCGAGGCATGAAGATCAATACCCTGGGCTGCCCGTCGACGGGCTTGGATACCGACGAGTCCGGCGTGGCCTGCTGGTCGCGAATTCGCTGCAACTACGCCGTCAATTTCGGCAACACCAACTTCGGCCAGCAGAACGGCATCACCGATCCACTGACCGGCCAGATTCTCCAGTTCGGCGGGGCTCCGTTCGGATTCGGACTGACCTATGCCATCGTGGATATCACTGACGGCACGAGCAATACCATGATGTGGGGCGAGATTATCTCGCCGACCGACTCGCCCGGCTGGGACGGACCGATCGCCGAGTCGCAGATTGGTATCGGCGGTCAGTCGTTCGAGACCATCTACCCGCCCAACGCCAAGTATCCCGACCAGGTTGTCCGCCAGTGCCCGACAACGAACCTCAACGGGATTTACGGATGCACCGTGATCGGTCAGACCGGAGCCGAGCGCAGTCAGATCTTCATCACCAAGAGCAAGCACCCCGGCGGAGTCAACATCGGCTTCTGCGACGGCTCGGTCCGCTTCGTCAAGAACACCGTCAGCGTCAGCACCTTTCGGTCGATCTCGACCACGAAGGGGAACGAAACGATCAGCGGCGATAGTTTCTGAGGCTGAGCCGATCGCGCGGCCATTCCGGAATCTGTTCGAAACCGAAACCGTCGACCGTTTCGCTCAAGCACGCGAAACGTCGGCGGTTGTGTCGGAAGGCTTGAACCGGATTCAGGCTCGGTCGGTTCCGCCCCGGGTTTCGCCCGTCCGGCCAACCCGCGAGGTGTTTGTGTAGACCGAGGTCAAGACATTGAGCAGGGCCGATCGGCGGCCGGCCCGGGAGGACTTCCCACTGCGACGGATACGGGCCACGGTGCCCGCCCACTCGAAGCCAGAATGCAACGGTGCCGTCTTCTTGGGATTCGACGCGCTCATCGAACGGAAACTCCCCGAAAGGATGATGGGCGACCCGACCAGAACGGACGCTCCACCGCGATCCATGGTGCCAGGGCAGACCCAAGTCTCCCCGACAACCAGACATCGTCCTTGACGCCAGCCGCTCGATTACCTCCGGTGATCCACCACCGTCGAAGATCGAGCTTCAATCGAATTCAGCAAGCAACAAGGCCACGAAATTCTCGCGACGAGAACCCGAGCAAATTGGCTGGGGGGTGTCCCCCAGTTATCGGACGGATCAAGCCGGCGATCGAGAAAAAACCCGATCATCGGATCGACAGCGGTTCGAGCGACGATCGGAAGATTCCAACCGATCCGCGAACCCTCATTATCCGTCGTATTGGGGGTAGAAGATCGTATCCTCCTGATCGCGTTTCGTCAATCGATTTGGTTCCGAAAAATTTCAAGAATTCGCGATCGACCCGACTCGCGACCCCCATCGGGATTTCTCAAGCGGCGTTTCGCCCCGCGAGTTGGAGAGATTTTCAAAAAAATAGACTCGCCAGAGATAGGGCGACTGGTGTACATTAGCCGTCAAAGGGTCAGATGGTGATCGCCCGTCGGGTGGTGTGCATCCGGTGCGGCTCGTCGTACCCCTCGATCGACCCGCAATCACTCTTTCCATCAGAGGGCCGAAGGATCTGCCCTTCCTACCTCCGGAGATCTTACCCATGGCCGACCTTGAAGCCTTGACCTCACGCCAGCGTGAGATTTACCAGTTCATCCGCAGCAAGATCCAGGGCCGGGGCTATGGCCCGACCGTTCGCGAGATCGGCAATGAATTCGAGATCAAGAGCCCCAATGGCGTCATGTGCCATCTCAAGGCGCTCCAGAAGAAGGGGCTGATCCATCGCGAGCCCAACATGTCGCGCGCCATTCAACTGCTTGATGATCCCACCAGCGCTCCCGCCGCGCCCACCGGGATCAAGTTGATCGGCCGGATCGCCGCCGGGGCGCCGATCGAAGCAATCGAGCAAGTCGACGAGGAACTCGAATTCAGTGAGTGGGAAGGGGCCGACGACAAGTTCGCCCTTCAGGTCACCGGCGAATCGATGATCGAGGAACATATCGCCGACGGCGACTACGTGATTATCCACAAGCAGGAGCAGGCGCGCGACGGTCAGATCGTCGCCGTCCGCGACGAGGATGGCGAGGCGACCCTGAAGCGGTTCTTCAAGGAAAAGAATCGGTTCCGGCTCGAACCGGCGAACAAGACCATGAAGCCGATCTTTCGCGACAAGGTCAACATCATCGGTGTCCTGGTCGGCGTCGTCCGGAAGTATTGAGCCCGAAGCCTGGTTTCGGATAGCCTTGGGGTTTCGGACCCGGCGCGAAGGGTGGACACGACGTCCGCCCGATCGGCCGGTTCGCCTCGCTTTCCAGGATCTTTCGACGGATGAACCCCGACCCGACCGCTCCATCCGATTTCGTTCGCCTCTTTACCGACGGCGCGTGCAGCGGCAATCCCGGCCCTGGCGGCTGGGCCTTCATCCTCCAGCATCCGGCCAGCGGTCGGGTCTCGGACGGATCGGGGTCCGTGCCCGAGACGACCAACAACCGGAGGGAACTGACCGGCGCCATCGAGGGCCTGGCAACCCTGAAACGGCGCTGTCGGGTCGAACTGGTGACCGACAGCACCTACGTCGGCAAAGGCTTGAGCGAATGGATGCCCAAATGGAAGGCCCAGGGCTGGCGAAGGCGCGAGGGGCAGACCTTCAAGCCGGTCGTCAACCTCGACCTCTGGCAGCGGCTCGACGAACTTCTCGCCGGTCACGAAGTAAAGGTGAACATCGTTCTCGGTCACAACGGTCACCCCGAAAACGAAGCCTGCGACCGGATGGCCGTCGCCGCTTACAAGCAGTTGGTCGCCGATCGCCGGGGTTGATCCGGTCCGGTTCGGTGAACCTTTCGACCTCCGGGTGAAGGATCACCGATCTCCGATCATTGACCACTTCAATCTATGCCCTTCACGATCGGGCTGGGGCTCGCGTATAGTTCAGTGGAAGAAGACGAACGCGTGAAGGGTCCTCGCCAGCATTCAGGACCGGTAGGATTCGGCGG
>JAJYCH010000520.1 GCA_021778575.1 Planctomycetota bacterium | reverse complement strand
CACGAAGACGCACCACGCTGCCACCCTTGACCTCGAACCCGGTGCGTCTTCGTGGAACTCGACGACACCCTACCTGACGCACCGACGGCGAGATGTCCTATCGAGCTAGGCTCCAAAGCCGTCACGACTTCTCCCGCTCAGCATACTTCGTTCGACGCCTCGCCGATAGCGGGCGGCTTCCTCGCTCCGAAGTCCGGCCCAGGCAGCGTTCGAATGTCGCGAGCGTCGCCAGGTAAAGCACGACAGCAACCGCTCCGTAGATCGCCGACCAGTCTGCCAGAACGATCCAGACATGATCCGCACCAGTACCTCTCAGAACGTATGGTCCGCCGCGTTCTTCGAGGATAAACATCGTCAGGCCGACGTTGAAGAACGGGCTCCCCATCGACAGCGCCGATTCGGACTGATGATTCAGCGAATCGATGATCGGCCAGGCGGCGATCGAGGCCGCTACCGCCGTGATGGTCCAGGTCACCACCAGGCCGGTTCGCGAGATCCAGGTGGCCAGCGCCAGGCCGAGACTCGTCAGCGCTGCCCCCTGGACCAGGATCACCAGCGGGATGCAATAGATCAGCGTCGTGAGCCAGGGTTGCGATGGGATCGGCACAATCGCATAAGCCATCACGAATGGCCAGAACGCCAGCCAGGGAACCCGGCGATACGACCCCCACCACTTCCCCCAGACGATCGAGCGGGTTGATAGCGGGGTGGTCATCAAGACGTCGAGACTCCCCCGGCTGCGCTCCTCGCTGAGGACCGTCCCCGCCGATCCCGCCAGGAGAAGCAGGCCGATCGAGACCTGAAAGCCGCAGAACAGCGGGGCAAATCGCGGCGGTCCCGGCATCGCTCCCTGGTGGCCCCAGTTGTCCCAGATCAGGTACAGGGTGACCACCGAGACCACGACGACATAGATCCGCCAGAGAATCCGAACGATTCGCCCGGGACGGTTTCGTCGCCACTCGCGCCAGAGGACCGGGTTCGCGTCGAGCGACGGGCCAGGCCACCACCGGACCTCGCGGCGAAACCAGGCTTCGGATCGTGAATCGACGATCTCCTTGGGAACCCGGTTGGCCTGGCGAAGATAGACCGGCCGGACTCTCGCCACCGAGAGCGTTACCAGCAGGCTCGACACGACCAGGCAGCCGACAAGGAACAGGATCATATCGAGGATCGAAACCTGGCTCGCCGGGTTATTCGGGGCCAGGGCCAGCCAGAACGGGTTGCTCAGTTCCACCCAGCGCGGCGGTCCACCGAGCGCCCCTGGCCAGAGACTCCAGATCGGATAAGGCAAGAGCCAGAGCAGCCAGATGCCCAGAACACCCATCATCACTTCATGGGTCTTTGATGCCCAGATCGAGATCGTCAAGGCCAGCGAGCAGCCGACCAGGGCAATCCCCAGAGCGATCAGAACCGAACCGGTCAAAGCCAGCGGATCGACCCCGCCGAGCAAGGTTCCCAGCGCCGCCACCGGCAAGGCGCAGGCGACCAGGTTGAGGATCGGCAGGAACCGCGCCCCGAGCTTGCCCAGGACGACCTCGCGATCGGTCAGGTCGGTGACCATCACATGAGCGAGCGTTCCTCGCGACTTGTCCAGACAGATCGCTCCGGCCGTCGCGGCGGGAGCGGCCAGGAGGATCAAGGCAATCTCGGTGAGGGTCATCGTGATGTAGAACGACCGACCGGCCGCCGCGAGCTGCTGATGGGTTGTGTTCTGGTAGTCGATCCCGCCGACCGAATCCCAGACCACCGAGAATCCCACCAGAAGCGCCAGGACGAACAGGCTCCGAAGCGCGTAATCTTGCCAGCGCCGCGAGCGCGTAAGCCATTCAAAAGCGAACACGGGTCCCAGCCCGAACCGCTCCGTCATTCGATGGCCTCCCCCTGCTCTGCCTCGACCGTCCGCGACTCGCCCGCGAATACAATCGCCGATCCGTCATTCGATTGCCAGCACGATTTCTTTAAGAGTCTCGGGCGATTCCCGCCCGGTTCAGCCGACCAATCCCCCAGGCCGCCAGTGATCCGGCCAGGGCCACGACGGCGAGGAGGATCAGACCCATCCCGGCGAGGTGGCTTTCGACCCCTCGGTGGAGCAGTTCCCAGATCCGGACGGCGACGAGCATGATCCCCGGCGGGGCCACGATATTGGCGGCGGGAAGTTCGCCCAACCCGAGCGCGAACGCCACGCCCCAGGCGGCGGCGATGGCCCCCAGGGTCAACGGAATCGCCACCCGTCGGGCCTGCCCCGGCGAACCGTAGCCTTCGAGCGCCGCAGCCTCGAAATAGGCTTTCGGCAACGACCTGACGCTTGGCCAGAGGATCAGCACGGCATACGGCAATGTCCGGATCATATAAGCAAGCACTACGATCCCCGGTGAATCATAGATCAACTGGAGCGGCTGATAGGCGATCACCAGCGCCATCCCCGCGACCGGTCCCGGGACCGCGAAGGTGATCGCCACCGTCGCCGCCACGACCCAGCGCCAGACGCCGGGATTCCTCGCCAGCCAGGCCAGACTCCAGGCCAGGACGACGGTCAGGCTCGCCGCGACTCCCGAGAGGATCACGCTCGAAACCATCGGAGCCCGGAGCGGTCGCGTCAGGCCGTTCGCGAACAGTTCGGCCGTCGTTGATTCCAGCGTGCCCACCAGGCCACTCAACCGCCAGTGGGCCTGGCCCGATTCGACGACATGCCCGGCGTGCCAGACCAGGCTGAAGATCGGCAAGGCGACAAAGTTTCCCAGGGTCAAGATCAGCGCCAGGCCGACCGGGAATCGCCAGCCGCCGAGCCGCCAGTCTCTCGACCGGTTCGACGCCGAGATCACCTTCGCCGGGTCGACCTTGAGCAGCCTGCCGACTCCCACCAGGATCAGCAGCCCGAACGCGAACAGCGGCGGCAGGGCCACGGCCGCCGCTCTCGGGCTATTGCCCGACTGGTACTGGGTGTACGACTCCTCGGCATAGGTTCGGACCGAGAACAGGTCGGTGACCGACATATCCCCCGCCGTCAGGACCAGCACGGCCAGGGCCGCCGCGGCGATCGCTCCCAGGCTCCGGCGGAGGGTGATTTGCCAGACGACTCGCGCGGGGGATAAGTCAAGACGCGCCGATTCTTCCAGATCGGGCTCGACCCCTCGGAGACCGACGCCGACGATCGCCACGATCCAGGGCAAGCATCCCATCGCGTGGATGAAGGCCGCGCCCGACCAGCCTTCGAGCCAGACCCCTAACCCCATCGCCTGCGATCGCCCCGCGTTGCCGAGCGCACCCATCCAGGCCGTCGCGATCAAGGGCATCGGCACGAACGCCGCCAGCGCCACCACGCCAATCATCCCCCGACGCCCCCAGACGTCGGTCCGGAACAGCATGACGGCCAGGCCGATGCCGATCGGTAGCGCCATGACCTCCGTGGCCAGGACAAGCCTCGCAGTCTGAAACGCCAGGCCGAGCGGTCGGACGATCTCGCCGGAGCGGCTGGTCGGCACGATCTCGCGCGACTCGAAGCCGGTGGCGATTTCGGGGCGCGTCGCCTCGATCACCGTCGCCACCAGCGGCCAGCCCACTACGGCGGCGACCGCCAGGATCACGGGAATTGTACGAGCCAGTCGGATCATCTCCGCAACCCCGCATCCTTCATCAAACGACTTGTCGAATCATAAGCTTCCCGCACCCATTCGACGATCTTCTCGGGTTCAGGCGAGTATTCCAGTTCGATCGAGATCGTCAGGTCGTCTTGCCCGAGAGCCTGGATCGCCGCCAGATAGGGGGGGAAATCGACCACCCCTCGGCCTGGCGGCAGGTCGCCGTGAACCTTGCCATCACAGTCGGAGATGTGGACATGATTGATCCGCCCCCGGAGCCGATCGATCATCGACGGCCCCTGATCGGCGAGGACCAGGTGCGAGATATCGAGGTTTGCCTTGACGGCCGGGTGGTTCACGTCGTCCAGAAATTGCGCCATGCTGTCGACGTCGTGGAGCAACGACATCTTGAACGGTTCGAGTTCCAGGGCGATTTCGAGGTCGAGCCGCCGCGCTCGCTCGCCGAGGGTCTTGACGCAGGTCGCCGCGGCCGACCATTGTTCCTCGGGCGGAATCACCTCTTTTTGCCAGACATATTCACCGAGAACCAGCAGAACATTCTTCGCCCCGAACTGCCGGGCCATGTCGAGATAGGCCCAGACCCGGTCGAAGTGAAACCGCCGGACGCTCGGGTTGAAGTCGACCAGACCCAGCGCCACGCAGGCCACGCTGACGATCGGCAGGCCGACGCGGTCGCATTCGTCCTTGATGAGCCGTCGCTCCAGATCGTCGGTGTCATAAGGGTCCGCGAAGATGTCGACCGAGTCGAACCCGATCTCCTTCGTCATCCGGATGCCGAAGGCGGTATCCTGCCCGGCTTG
>JAJYCH010000519.1:2888-4403 GCA_021778575.1 Planctomycetota bacterium | reverse complement strand
CGAGGAGTCGCCTCCGAAGAAGGTGGTGACCCGCTCCTTCAGTTCCTTGGGCGTCCAGGTTGTTCCCCGAGGCCAATATAGTGCCTCCAGTGCACCTGTATAGTCGTCGTCCGCGAGCAACTCGACCCAACGCCAGAATCCGACTAGGTAGTCGAGCTTCGTGTCTGCGGTCGGGAGCCTGATGAGCCGATCACCGTTGAGGTTCAAGGTTGCCTCCGTCACCTAACTCGCGTTCCTTGCACTCTGCGTAACTATCAAGCAGTTCAGACTATAAGGACGAGCGCAGGATTTCACGAGAAATAGGTTACGGTAAACCTACCGAACCCCAATTTATCCGACTCGAAAATGATGAACCGCCTGAACCAGCAAGAGAGCTTCGGTTTGCCGGACCAAATCGTATCCAGGATCGTATCCGCTGTATCGTATCCGGCAGTATCCCAAGATTGCGAGACACAAATCCTTGCAATCAGAGGACTTAAAAATGGGCGATGAGGGACTCGAACCCCCGACATCCTGCGTGTAAAGCAGGCGCTCTAACCAACTGAGCTAATCGCCCGAGTTTTGGGAGAGAGGTTATTCTAAACCGCGTCGGCTTGTTCGACAATCGACAATCGTTTGGCCCGAGTCTTTGTTTTTCGGCGGGATATCCGGGTTTGCAAGACCATTTCTTTGGTTGGACTGAGGTCGGATTGGCGCGGGCCTGGGTCATTCTGCTCGCGGGGCTTTTAGCGGATCGTTGAGTCGTCGTAGGCTCCCTCGGCCTTGATGATCGGGTTTTCGGGGTCAGGCCTGCGCCAGGGAGACCGGATTCGGTTGCTGGTCTGACCGACGGAGGGGGGGCCGTAGGAGGGTTGGCTGATCACGACCCGATTTGCGGGTGGCATTGCCAGACCCCCGCTCGAACTCGCAGGCTGCGCGGTCACTTCGGAACTGATGACCCGGGATGTGGTGGCTCCCGAAACCACGACGTTGTTATTGGGTACGTCGCAGACCTGGCCGACTTGCGTCGTGATCGCTTGTCCGGTTGGCGGACATCCAGGAATGGTGGCGGATGTTCCATAATAATGATTATGAATGCATCCCATCGAACCACAGGCCCAGCCCAGGATGATGAACCAGAGGACTTTCCGATGATGGGGCGTTCGGCTCATGGCGATCCTCCTCTTGCCTCGGTCCAGACGAAATTTCGCAGGACGGGCGGTGGTGGCCCGGTCGGGTCCGGCCCAATATCGTGAGAGAATAAATGAGATTCGAGGGGTGCAGGGACGGAGGTGAGATTCGGAAGACCGGTCAGGACAGGCCTTCAAGCGGACGAACCTTACTCGAACAACCGAGATTGGCCAAGATCAATTCTCGAGACGTCGAGACGGAGACCCCCAGTTTTTTCCCCATTTTCCCGAAAAGTCGGTTCGAAAGTCTCCGAAAATCAGAAAGTGATTGCAGGATTGAGATCCCCCGGTGAACCGAGGCTGACCCGTCGAGGACCGACCGAGGGTACTCTCCGGAAAATGGCTT
>JAJYCH010000519.1:0-2878 GCA_021778575.1 Planctomycetota bacterium | reverse complement strand
TTGGTTGTTCACCGAGAAAACCGCGTTGATCGAGTCGAGGTTCGGTTAGACTATCTCACGAGGAATTCGGCGAGTCTTCGGCACTGGCAGAGGGGGGATGATGAGCGGGACGAATGTCCAGACCGACGCGATTCGGTGGGGATTTATCGGGGCGGGACGGATGGCGATGGCGATCATCCGAGGGATGATTCGTGATGGGACGTCGCCGGAATTGATCTCGGCGAGCGATCCCAGCCCAGCGACTCGCGCGCTGCTCGTGAGTGAGACCGGGGTCGCAACCTTCGAGTCAAATCGTCAGGTGATCGAGGCGAGCGAGGTCGTCGTTCTCGCTGTTAAACCACAGATGATGAATGCGGTTCTGGTCGAAATCCGGCCGTTGATCACGGCCGATCATCTCGTTGTCTCGGTCGCGGCGGGGGTTTCTCTGACCACCTTGACCAGTGGACTTGGCCCCGACCGGCGGATCATCCGGACGATGCCCAATACCCCGGCCTTGATTGGTGAAGGAGCGGCGGCGTATTGTCTGGGAGCGAACGCCAGGGAGTCTGATGGAGCGACGGTTGCGGCCTGTCTTCAGTCGATCGGGATCGCGTTTCGCGTTCCGGAGAGTCAGCTTGACGCCGTGACCGGATTGTCGGGAAGTGGGCCGGCGTTCGTTTATGTCATGATCGAGGCGCTGGCCGACGGTGGCGTCCGGGCGGGTCTCCCTCGCGAGATGGCTCAGGCACTTGCCGCTCAAACAGTTCTGGGGTCGGCGAAGATGGTCCTGGAGACCGGGCAGCACCCGGGATTGCTCAAGGACCAGGTTGCTAGCCCCGGCGGAACGACGATCGCCGGGCTTCATGCCCTCGAAAAAGGGGGTGTCCGTGGAGCCTTGATGGATGCCGTCGACGCCGCATACCGACGATCGATCGAACTGGCCGCGCTGTCGGCTCCGGTCGAGAAACCACGATGAAGATCGGCCTGATCTCCGATATTCACGGTGACAAACTGGCGCTGGAACTGGCCTGGGCTCATCTGACGGTCATGCGAATCGATCGGATCGTCTGCGCGGGCGATCTTGTCGGCTACGGACCGCATCCCGACGCGGTGATTGCTTTTCTCCAGGAACATGCGATTCCGAGCGTGCGAGGTAATCACGATCGCTGGGCCGTCGAGCGAGCCGACGGCCTGCCGGGAATCCCCAGCACGTTCGGGGGTGGGTTACCCACGAAGGACTCGGTTGAAGCCCTCCGATTGCTGCCGGGTTATCAACTGATCGAAGACGGATCGAAGGTCGGAGTGATCGCTCACGGGTCGCCCGGGGACGACATGGAATTCGTGACTCGCAAAACCCATTCGACCTCCAAGCTTGACGGCTGGCTGAACGAGATGGGTGTGAATCTGCTGGTCATTGGCCACACTCATAAGCCGATGGTTTATCGATCCGAATCGGGCCTGGTCATCAATCCCGGTTCGGTCGTATCAGCCCCGGTGGTTTCGACCTCGCGAACATTCGCCGTGCTCGACTGGGACAACGAGGCGGTAACTTTTCATGATGTCGAATCGGGAGATCGCGTCGAAGTCAAGGAATGGTAGTCTTCAGAGATCTGAGGTTCCGAAATCGCTAACTTGCGATTTCGCGGTAATCATTGCTTTGATATACTGGCGTTTTGGCCCCGGCCCGACTCCTGATGAGGCCCCGCCCGTCCATGGATCGCATTGATCGTCCCGTCCTTGTGCTCGACTTCGGATCGCAGTTCGTGCAATTGATCGCCCGACGGGTGCGTGAGCGTCATGCGTTCGCGACGATCGTCCGGCACGATATCTCGGTGGAGCGCGTTCGCGAGCTGAATCCGCTGGCCATCATTCTTTCGGGTGGCCCTTCGAGTGTTTACGAGGCTGGGGCTCCGCACTGCGACCCGGAACTGTTTCAGCTCGGAATCCCGGTTCTGGCGATCTGCTACGGGATGCAACTGGTCTGTGAAGCGCTGGGCGGCAAGGTTGACTCGAACCCCGTCCGGGAATTCGGTCGCGCGGAATGCCACGTGATCGACCCTGCCGACCCGCTGTTTCACGACGTCCCGGCAAACTCGCAAGTCTGGATGAGCCACGGCGATCAGGTCCAGATGACGGGCACCGAATTTCGTTCCGTCGCGGCGACGCAGACCTGCCCCGTGGCGGCGGTCCGTCACCAGAGCCTGCCGATTTATGGCCTCCAGTTTCATCCGGAAGTGAACCATACGACGTTCGGGGCGCTCATCATCGGCAACTTCCTCGACCGGGTCTGCCAGAGTCGCGGGACCTGGACGATGGGTCGGTTTCTCGAACGCGCCGTGGAGACCATCGCGACGACGGTCGGGCCGAACGATCGGGTGGTCTGCGGGCTGTCGGGCGGGGTTGATTCCGCCGTCTGCGCCGCACTTCTGGCCAGGGCGCTGGGCCATCGAGTCGTTTGCGTGTTCGTCGATAATGGGCTGCTCCGATCGGGCGAACGAGCCGCCGTCGCCGAGGCTTTTGGCGAGCATTCCTCGGCTGAACTTCGGGTCGTGGACGCCAGTGAGCGGTTCCTGAACGCGCTTCAGGGCGTGACCGACCCGCAAGAGAAACGAATCCGGATCGGTCACACGTTTATCGATGTGTTTCGCGATGAAGCGAAATCGATCGAGGGAGGGACCTACCTCGCGCAAGGGACTCTTTATCCCGATGTGATCGAGAGCGGCGGAAGTGTTGACGGGCCGGCGGCGACGATCAAGCATCACCACAATGTCGGTGGACTCCCCGCAGAACTCGGGTTCCTCCTGATCGAACCGTTGCGCGACCTGTTCAAGGACGAGGTCCGGCGGCTCGGCCTTGAACTTCGGCTGCCCGAAAGCCTGGTCTGGCGGCACCCGTTTCC
>JAJYCH010000518.1 GCA_021778575.1 Planctomycetota bacterium | reverse complement strand
ATCGTGCTCTGCAACCCGAACAACCCCACCGGCACGGTCTTCACCCGCGACGATCTCGCGGCGATCGCCGCGCTCTGCCGGAAGTGGGACGTGATCGCGATCACCGACGAGATCTACGAGCACATCCTCTACGACGGCCGGAAGCACATCGCCCTGGCCTCGCTCGACGGGATGCGCGAGCGAACCGTGACGATCGGTGGGATGTCGAAAACGTACTCGGTCACCGGCTGGCGGATCGGCACGATGCTCGCCCCGCCCGGGTTGACTCACGCGTTTCGCCAGGTTCACGACTATGTCAGCATCGGAGCCGCCGCCCCCTTGCAAGCCGCCGGCGCCGTGGCTTACCGGATGCCTCGCGACTATTACGACCACCTGGCGACCGATTACCAGGCCCGGCGCGACAAGCTCTGCAAGGCTCTCCTTGACGTCGGTTTCGACCTCGAACTGCCCCAGGGGGCCTACTACGTGATGGCCGGGATCGAAGCCTTCGGAGCGATCGACGACATCGAGTTTGCCCGCTATCTGGTCCAGCATATCAAGGTGGCGACGGTCCCCGGCTCCAGCTTCTTCCAGGACAAGTCGCTGGGCAAAGGCTACGTCCGGTTCTGCTTCTGCAAGCGTGATGAGACTCTGGATCTGGCAATTGAGCGGTTGAGGAAACTGCGGGTGGTGGTTTGACACAATGGCGAAAAGCGATTACGACGGAGTCAGCGAACAGGCCAGGGCGAGCCGTCATCGGCTCGACGACGCCCGAGCGTTATTCAACCTGGTCCGTTGGCGCGGGTCGATGTACATGGCCGGTTACTCAGTCGAATGCTTGCTCAAGACGAAGCTCATGAGAATGTTCGGCTGCCTCAACTTGCGTGATCTGGAAGCCGAGTTGAGGGCTCGTGGCGTCATGGCCGCTCACGACACAATATTCACCCATCAGTTAGAAGTTTTGCTGCGATTGACCAATGGATTGGACCGACTCCGACAGGATCTGGCTCTCTGGAGGGCGTTCAATCTGGCCAACCGCTGGATTCCCGCATGGCGTTATTCATCCGAACGATCTGATCGCGAGGAGGCGGAGGCATTTTTGGAGGCCGTCGAGCGCGTCTTGAAATGGGTTGAATTCAATCTCTAGCTGAGGACAGGTCATGCCGGACGAGAATTTGAAACGGAAAATTCACGATGTCCTCAAAGGTGGCTATTTCCGGGACGAGGGAGATCTTGTCGACGTCTCGAATGGTTTCGACGACAATATTCATGTCGTGATCGTGAGCCGGAAATTCGATGGTCAACGAACCAAAGAGAAGCAGGATTTGATCTGGGGTGAATTGACCAGTCACTTGAATCCCGAAGAGTGGGGGAAGATCTCTTTGTCGGTCGGTGTCAGCCCCGAGGAAGTCAAAGCCAGATGACGACCCATCAAGATACCCGTCCGGATCGACTTGAGAGGAGTTCACGCCATGCCGGTTATCATCTCCGACGAGACTCTCCAGCAGGCTGGGATGACCGAGCGCGAGGCCGTCATCGAGATCGCCTGTCGACTCTTCGACGCGGAGAAATTGCACCTCTGGCCCGCGGCAAAGCTGGCGGGGATGAGTCGCGTGGAATTTGAAGGGGAATTGATCAAACGACAGATTCCGATCTACCGTCCGACTCTGGAAGATCTGAACGAAGAGATGGCGGCACTCAGACGGTTGGGATTTTGATCGTGGCAGTCGTCGTCAGCGATACTTCACCGATCCGTGCCCTAGACCACCTTGGTCTTCTCGAATTACTTCCTGAAATCTACGTCGAAGTCTTGATTCGGCCTCAAGGCGGATGTGCTTCGTCGATCCGGTGAATGATTCGATGGTGTGCAGTTAAACGAACCGGCCCCGCTCATCGCGGGGCCGGTCTGGTTCCGTCACGAATCACCGCAGATTCGATTGATCACTTCTTGCCTTCGGTCGCCACCGGTCGCCCGTCGGTGTCGAGCAAGG
The DNA here is from genome assembly GCA_021778575.1 of Planctomycetota bacterium. Lineage (GTDB taxonomy): Bacteria > Planctomycetota > Planctomycetia > Isosphaerales > Isosphaeraceae > Tundrisphaera. The sequence continues at coordinate 2,435 of JAJYCH010000518.1, read as the reverse complement.
TGATTTCCTTGACGAACGGCAGTTCCTTCAGACCGGGCTCGATCGCCGCCCGGTCGCCGACGATCAGGATCGTCATCTTGCCGGCGTTGAGATACTTCTTGGCCACTCGCTCGACGTCGGCCGGGGTGACGGCCTCGACCTTGTCGCGATAGGTCGTGAAGTAGTCGTTGGGCAGGTCATAGGTGACGAGTTCGGCGAGGGTTCCACCCAGACCGCCGCCACCACCGCCCCCCCGACGTCCACCGCCGCCGCCGATCGACTCGAACCTGGCGGGGAAGCCCTTGATCAGTCGGTCCTTGGCGAAGGCGATTTCGGTTTCGGTCGCGGGCCTGGAGTCGGCGATGTCGGTCAGTTCCTTCATCAGCTCGACCAGCGCCGGCTTGGTGTTCTTGGTGTCGACCGGTGCGTTCGCCTCGAACGGGCCAGGCCCTTTCGCGAAGGTGAAGCTCGACCGGGCTCCGTAGGTGTAACCTTTGTCCTCACGCAGGTTCAGGTTGATTCGGCTCGAAAACTGGCCGCCGAGAACCGCGTTCATGATCGTCAAGGGGAAGTAGTCGGGGTTGCTCCGGGCCACGCCAACCTGGCCGACCGAGAGAATCGACTGGGCCGCTTTCGGCTTGTCGATCAGGTAGACGGTCAAGCCCTGCGACGGGCTGGGCGCGTCGGTCGGGGTCTGGACGACCGGCGAGCCCGGCTTCCAGTCCTTCAAGGCCGCTTCGAGAACCGGGATGATCGCGTCAGGGGTGATATCGCCGACCACGACGAGCGAGGCGTTGTTGGGCACGAACATCGTCTTGTAGAAGGCGACGATGTCGTCACGGGTCAGCCCTTTGACCGACTTGGGCGTGCCGTTGTTCGGTCGGCCGTAGGGGTGGTCCTCGCCGTAGAGGAGCTTCGGGAAAACCAGTCCGGCGATGGCCGGCGGGCTATCCACCTGGCGGAGGAGCGCCGAGAGTCGCTGGGTCCGGAGCCGTTCCAGATCCTTGGCCGGAAACGTCGGGTGGAGCAGGACATCGGTGTAGATTTCCAGCGCCTTCGGCAGATTTCGGGTCAGGGTCGAGAGCGAGAGGTTGCAGGACTCGGGACCACCGCTGCCACTGATTGAGGCACCCAGCTCGGACAGTTCACTGGCAAGCTGAAGCGACGACTTGGTGGTCGTTCCTTCGGTCAGAAGGTCGCCGGTCAGCGAGGCGAGCCCTTCCTTGCCGGGCGGGACGAGCGTTCCGCCCCCTTTGACCACCAGGTTCAGGCCGACGACCGGCAGGTTGTGTCGCTCGCCGATCAGGACTTCGAGGCCGTTCGAGAGGCGGCGACGGACGACCGGGGCCGGGGTGAACGCGGGGTTCGGGCCGGGCTTGGGTTCGGCCGAGCGGTCGAACGAATCTTTGACCGGGACGGCTTCCACCTTGGCCAGCGGGGTTTGCAACGACCGGTCAACCGGCGTTTCCTCGGGTCGAGGAGTCTTCGGGCCGGGGGTGACGTCGAGCCGGACCCGATTGGCGCCCAGGTACTTGTTGGCCACTCGCTTGACGTCGTCGGCCGTCACGGCGTAGGCGTCGCGGAGTTGCTTCTTGTAGCCGAGCGGATCACCCGTCTCGACGTAGTTCCGGTTGAAGAAATCGGCCTTGGCCTGCATCGTCTGGAGCGACTGGACCGCACCGACCTCGGTCTGGTTCTTGACCTTGGTCAACTCTTCCTCGGTCGGTCCGTCCTTCTTGAGGCGGGCGATCTCGGCGTCGACGATCGGGATCAGTTCGTCGAGGCTCTTGCCCCGCTGCGGTGTGATCGAGACGGTGAACGTGCCGGCCAGCGCGCCGGACCGATGGAACGCGATGGCGGAGGCGGCGAGTTGCTTGTCGTACTGGAGGGCCTTGAACAACCGGCTCCCGTTGGGGAGCTGGCCGAGGATCGTGGCCAGGGTGTCGAGAGCGGCCTCGTCGGCGTCGTTGGCGGCGACGGTCGGCCAGACGAGCTGGGTCCGAGGAAGCTGGACATCATCGGTCATGCTGACCGTCACCGGCTCGGTCAGGACGGCTGGCTTGGGGGCGAGCTTGGCGACCTCGGGGCCTCGGGGGATCGGGCCGAAGTACTTCTCGACCAGCTTCTTCGCCTCGGCGGGATTGATATCGCCGGCCAGGGTGAGCGTGGCGTTGTTCGGGCTGTAATAGGTCCGGAAGAAGGTCGAGACGTCATCAAGGCTGGCCGCCGAGAGATCCGCCATCGATCCGATGACCGAGTGGTGGTACGGGTGGTCAGACGGATAGAGAATCTCGTCGAGCCGTTCGCCGGCCATGCCGTAGGCCACGTTATCGACCCGCTGCCGACGCTCGTTCTTGACCACGTCGCGCTGGTTGTCGAGCTTGGCCTGGTCGAGGGCCGCCAGCAAGAAGCCCATCCGGTCGGCTTCGAGCCAGAGGGCGGTTTCAAGACCGTTG
>JAJYCH010000517.1 GCA_021778575.1 Planctomycetota bacterium | reverse complement strand
CGTCCTCGATGAATCCCCGAGCCATCCCGGCGCACCGGTCCTCGTGAACCCGAAGAAGTTGACGACGCTCCGGCGAGGCCCGATCACCGAGATCGGCCATCTTGATGATCAATTCCGACCGGAATGAATAAGGGTAAAGCCGCGCGAAGAGTTCGTCGGCAACACCGATCCCCTGCATCCGTTCACGCGGTCGTCCCTGAAAATGCGCGACCCGATCGAACAACGAGACTCGCTGTTCCATCGTCTGCGACGCCAGGGCCATCACCAGGTCTTCCTTGGTCGAGAAGTGCTGGTAGATCGTCCCCTTGGAGTACTCCGTCGCCTCGGCCAGTCGGTCCATGCTCAGACCCGCGTAGCCGTGAGCGACCAGCATCGTCCGAGCCACCTCCAGGAGATGAAGCTCGCGCTGTCGGACCTCACGCTGTTTACGGATCGTGGTCGCCATACCCAGATTATTGACGATCCGTCGGAAAACGTCAACCCGTCATTCCGGATTCGTTCGGGGGCTCGCTTCCCCTTCAGAATGGCTAGCCCGAAGCCAACGGGGTCGATCCCCGCGTGGTTCCGTGCTCGAAATCCGAGCGCGGAAGCGGGGTCAATCCCAAACTGGAGAGCATGAGCGGGCTGGTTCAGCTACCGCTCAGGCCCGACGCTACCGTCGTGAACTTCGCGCTGACGGCGGAGCTTAGCGCAGTCACCGAGGCCACCAACGCCGCACCGATCAAAGCCAGCATCACGCAATATTCCAGCATGGTGGCACCTTCTTCGTTCACCATCAAACGATCGATCAGACGTACCATGTTGAGTCTCCTTTGTTCCATCCTAGGTTGCGAAATCACCGTCAAGACAATCGCTTCGACTATGATGGGCAAACTGCAGGCTCCAGGTCAAATCGGTGTTGATTATTCTGAATCCCGGAACTGTAACGTTTTTCTGTTTTTGCTTGATTGGCTTAATTATGGCTGACGAATGAACAAGGGGTCGGTGGGGATCATCGCGCGTAACCTGGTGAGGACTGACGGGTTTTTCCGGGGCGGCCACGCGGCGAATCTGGTTTCGATCCGGTAGAATGACTCTTCATTCGAGCGAGAATTGCGAGGCCACGATCGAAATCGACGGAAACAGAGTTCGCGAAATTCTGGTCGGCGATAATTCCGCGTGCAACCGGTCCAGGAGATGAGAACGTGCCGAAGCTATCGAAAGGGTTGGACTGGACCTTTCTGAGCAACCATGGCCATGTCCTGCTCTGTATCGCGGATGAGCCGGAGATCCTCCTGAGGATCGTGGCCGAGCGGGTCGGGATCACCGAGCGCGCCGTGCAGCGGATCGTCGCCGACCTGGAGGAAGGGGGTTACCTGACGAGGACCAAGGAAGGGCGGCGGAACCGTTACGAGGTCCACGCCGACCGACCGCTCCGCCACTCCGTCGAGTCGCACCACGACGTGGGCGTGTTGCTTGACCTGATTCTCGGACCGGGCAGCGTCCCTCGAACGACGACAACGAATCGGTGAATCGACTTGCTGGGCTGGCGACGGTTCACCCTGGCGATCGGTCGTCGGATCGGATTCAATCAGGAATGCTCGGGGCGAAAGTCTCCGAAGCGATCTTCACCGACGAGAAACCGGCATGCGCTCCCTGATCTCCCCCCTGCTCTTCCTGGCCGCCCTCGGTCTCGGATCTCCCGGGTTCGCCGACGAACCCGCCGCCTTCGACCGCTGGTTTACCGACGCCACGCTCCGGGTCGACTACCTCCAGGGGGGCGATGCCACCGAAGAATTCATCACCCTCGACCGCGTCGCTCGCCAGGGAATCTGGGCAGGCAGCCGGACCCATCGGATTGACCCGTTCGAGGTCGGCCGGACCTTGGTTGAGGTCCGTGAGCCGGGGACGGGGGAAGTGCTGTTCTCGCGCCGGCTCGACTCGTACTTTGGTGAATATCGGACGACGACCGAGGCCGGTAATGGGGTCAAACGGGCCTATCATGCGACGGTCCTCGTGCCGTTTCCGAAGGCGAAGGTCAAGCTCCTGATCAAGACCCGCCAGAAGGATCGGAGCGACAAGACCTTGCTCGAAACCGAGGTCGATCCCGACGCCCCAACCACCAGCGGTGAGCCCTTGACCCGATCGGCCCGGGTGTTCGACCTTCAAATCAGCGGCGATCCCCATTCGAAGGTCGACGTGGCCATCATCGCCGAGGGGTACACAGCGCAAGACGAAGCCAAGCTCCAGGGCGATCTCAAGCGATTCCAGGAGGTCTTTTTCTCGATCGAGCCGTTCTCCTCGAACCGGTCGAAGTTCAACCTCCGAGGGGTCTGGCAACCCTCGCAGGATCGAGGCTGCGACGAGCCGAGCCGAGGCGTCTGGAAATCGACGAGCGTCGGAGCGAGCTTCGACGCACTCGGCTCCGAACGTTACCTCCTGACCGAGGACAACAAGGCCCTCCGCGACATCGCCGCTCATGCTCCTTATGATGTCTTGTACATCATGGTCAATACCTCGCGTTACGGTGGTGGCGGGATCTACAACCTGTATTGCACGTTCACCGCTGACAACCAGTGGAGCCCCTATGTCTTTCTCCACGAGTTCGGCCACCACTTCGCCGCCCTTGCCGACGAATATTACACCTCGTCGGTGGCCTACAACGACTTCTTCCCGAAAGGCGTCGAACCGATCGAACCCAATGTGACCGCCCTGCTCGACCCGACGAATTTGAAGTGGAAGGCGCTGGCCTCCCCCGGAATCGCCTTGCCGACGCCGTGGGAGAAATCCACCTATGACGACGCCGAGATCGCTTACCAGAAGCGTCGGGAGACCTTGAACCTCAAGATCGGCGAGGCCAGCCGATCACGTGCCCCCGCGAGCGAGCTGGAGGCGTTGAAGGCCGAGGCCGAGCGAGTCTCGCTGGAGCACTCGAACAAGATGGATGATCTTTTGATCAAGAGTCCGTTCGCGAACAAGGTCGGAGCATTTGAAGGGGCTGGATACACCTCGAAAGGGCTCTACCGTCCCGCGCTCGACTGCATCATGTTCTCGAAGGGAACAAAACCGTTCTGCCCGGTCTGCCGCCAGGCGATCGAACGGGTAATCGCATACTATGGTGAGTGAATCTCATCGGCCGGTTCGAGTCTCGGAAACAACCGGTGTTCAAGAGGCCCTCCGTGTAGTTGGTGCTCTTGGTCGTGATCCACTCCACCACGAGGCGGCCTCCCCTTCAACTGAAACCGTCAAGCCGACGAAGCCAATTTCAGCCCGACTTGCGACAGAGCCAGATCCCGAGGCGTCGCGCGAAATTCGAATTTCATTGACAAGAGCGCGATCTCCGTCCTTTTTTCGCCATGAGGCTTTACAGGTTCTGCGTTTCCGCTGATAATGATGGGCTACAACGTCAGGCCGGTCCCGCTTCTTAGAGAGATCTCGTGGCCTGAGCCCATTCGACCGCTGGCCCAATTCTCACCAATCGCGGGGCGCCTGGAGAGGGGACGAGAAATCTTCGCCCTTGGACCTCAGGCCCACCCTCATGAGCCTTATCAACGACCATTCTGACATAGTTCCCGCCTCCCCTTATGTCAGCGTCGTCGTTCCGCTCTTCAACGAAGAGTTGAACGTCGAGCAACTCTACAAGCGACTGGTTGCCTCGCTCACACCTCTCGGGTTCGCCTACGAGCTTGTCTTCGTGAACGACGGAAGCCGCGACTTGACCGCCAGTCTCCTCGACAACTTCGAGGCGAGCGACCCGAGCGTGACGGTCATCCACCTCAGCCGCAACTTCGGCCATCAGCCCGCTGTTTCAGCCGGGCTGGACCATGCCCGAGGCCGAGGGGTGATCGTGATGGACGGCGATCTGCAAGATCCGCCCGAGGTTCTCCCGCTTTTCATCAAGCGCTGGGAGGAAGATTTCGATGTCGTCTACGCGGTCCGGACCAAGCGGAAGGAAGGCGCGTTCAAGAAGCTGGGATACTTCGCCTTCTACCGGATCTTGAACGCGATCAGCGACCTCGACATCCCGCTCGATAGCGGCGATTTCTGCCTGATGGACCGCAAGGTGGTCAACGCCTTGAAGGCCCTCCCCGAGCGCATGAGGTTCGTCCGTGGCTTGAGGACCTTCGTCGGCTTCCGCCAGACGGGGATCGAGTACGAGCGGGCCGCTCGAGAGGCGGGCCGACCGAAATACACGCTCAAGGCCCTGATTGGTCTGGCGATCGACGGAGTGGTGAGTTTCAGCAACTACCCGCTCCGCTTGCTGACCTACATCGGCGTCGGAACGGCTAGCTTGGCATCACTCATGATGATCTGGGTTTTCCTCGATGCGTTCTCTAATCACACGGCACCTCGAGGTTGGGCCAGCGTGATCGTGGCCGTCCTCTTCATGGGGTCGATCCAGATGATCGGAATGGGGATCATCGGCGAATATTTGC
>JAJYCH010000516.1 GCA_021778575.1 Planctomycetota bacterium | reverse complement strand
GGAGTCAGAAAGACCGCCGCTGCCGACAGTTATGGCTCATTTGACGGTATTGGGGCAAGACCTACCCCATACAACAACGTGAACACATGTTCAATACAAAGATTTCCGAGGCGAAGCCGCTACGCGGCTGGGTTCAATTCCCGGCCCGCGCTCCGTCTTTCATTCGATCCGTCGGGTTCCGGCTCCGCCTCCACCACGACGGACCGAATCGAAAGACTACGCTTGCTTGCATGCTTGGCCTGTTACGGGACTCGGGCGACCCGGAAACCCATGCTGCTGCCCCGGTTCGACGGGTCGTTGTCGTAGCGGTTCGCCGACCGGCAGTCCCTGCCGTCGTTGCTCCAGCTCCCGCCCCGGCGCACCCGCGAGGCAGCCTCAACCGGGCCAGGCGGATCTTGCAGCGGCGATTGAGCATAATAGCTCTTGTCGTAGCCGTCCCGACACCACTCCCAGACATTGCCGTGCATGTCGTACAGACCGAAGGCGTTCGGCTTGTACTGGCCGACCGCCGCAGTATAAATGACCCCGTCGTTCCCCGCCAGTGCCCAGTTCCAGTCCGGGAATTTTGCCTTCGCCGACGCATCCGCCACGTTGCCGACCCGCACCAGCCCCTCGGCATCGTCACCAGACTGAAAACGGGTGGTCGTGCCGGCGCGACAGGCATATTCCCACTCCGCCTCGGTTGGCAACCGGTACGTCTTCCCTTCCTTCCGGCTCAGCCAGGTCACGAATGCCACGGCGTCGTTCCAGCTCACGTTGACGACCGGATGATCGTCGGTCTGAGCAAATCCAGGGTTGAGCCAGGAATAGGCGGGATCTTGCTTGTATTTGCCAGCGGCGTCGATGCCGTAGCCCCCCTTGCCGTCACGCTCGGATTCAAGCCGGTAATTTGTCTCATCGACGAACCGCCGGAACTGGCCCCGCGTGACCTCGGTCTGTGCCAGCGAGAACGGGCTGATCCGCACGCGGTGGCGGGGTTTCTCGTCGTCCTGGGCATCCTTGTCGTCTTCGGGCGAGCCCATCAGGAACTCACCACCGGGAATGGCGACGAACCGCATGCCGATCGAGTTGGTGAAAGGTCCGGCTGAGGCGGAGGAAACATCCACCAGCGTCACCTCGCCGATGTCGCCCACCAGGCGGGGGTTCTGCCTTTCGAAGCGCCTTTTCGCCACATGATCGCGGACGTTCTCCTTGACGTACATCGATAGTTCTTCGAGCGAGACCTTGTTGTCGCGGTCCCCCTTGAGCCGGTCGGCCTCGCCTTTCAGTCCTTCGATCACGAAGTGGAAAAAGACGCCGTGGCCGCCGCCGAGGGTGTCGTCCTCCCAGGCGAGCTGGCGTTCGGAGCAGGAGAAGAACGCGGCGACGGTCGGCGTCGGCGGCGGAGGGGGCGGCATCTCGATCCCGGCGGCGTTGGCCTGCGCCTGGTTGGCCAGCTCGTTGCGGCAGGCGTCGACGAACAGGAGCTTCACGCCCGCCCTGGTCGCGGCCAGCTTCTTCATCAGATCGTCGTAGGCCAGAAACTTCTTCAGATCCTTGCGAGGCCCCAGGTTCGCGTCCATCGGGCAGAAGAAGCCTTCGGGTTTGGCTTCGTTCGCGCCTTCCTTGACCCGGAGCAAAACGCCGTGCCCGGCGAGGGCGACGATCACACTGTCGAGCGGCGTCAAATCTTTATCGAGGATCAATTCGAGCTGGGTGCGGATATGGTCGGCCGTGGGCAAGAGGTCGAACTCGTCGTTCCCTCGCTTGCGGGTCATGACGATCACGTGGTCCTTCTCATAACCCGACTTGAGCAGGACTTCCGCCAGCCCCTCGGCGTCACGCTCGGGAAAGGGCAACCGAGGCAGCAGCGAGCCCTCCTCGTAGCGATCGACCGCGACCACCAGCGCGAACTTCCGCCCCTTCGGCTTCGCCCGCCCTTGAAACGCCGTTGCCGAGACCGCCCAGGTCAGGGCCAGGATCAACGCCAGGCAGGACCAGGAACGACGCGAGAGCCGGGTCATGGTTCGAGTTCCTTCGTAAAGAGGGATCGACGCGAATCTCACGGGAGAACGGGCGAAGACGCCGGATCTTGCCGCCGGCCTCCTTGAGCGTCGTGCCGGCGATTGTAATCGAACAGTCTCTCTCCCGGCTTCCGGAAAAAATCTCGAATTTCCGGAAAGATCGAGGTCACTCGCTCGTTATCCCCGGCGAAGGGCGGACAAGAGTCCGCTGGAATCAACCAACCGAGCCGAAACGGGAGCCTGTCTCATGTTCACCTGGAAGATCGCCGCCGCCGTCCTGGGAGTTGCCATGATCGCCGGTTCGACCGCCCTCGCGGGCGATTACAACTGCCCGCCGCCCCCTCCTTGCGGCCACTTCGAGACGGTTCTGGTGACGAAGTGCATTGACGTGCCATTCACCCGATGCGTGACCGTTTACGATCACTGCGGCCGGCCGTACCAGGTCGAGAAGGTGGGGGTGAGGACGGTCGAGGTGACGGTCAGGAAGCGGGTCTTCGTCCGGGATTGAAACCGAACGGGCGGACCCTGGATCGGTCGCGGCCTGGCCAGTACACTCTTCTGCCATGGCCACCACCGCGAGCGAGTCCGTCTCCGACGAGGAACTGGCCGGGGTCGTCGCTCGCCGCGAACAAGCCGGCTCGTCGATGACCTCGGCCGCTTCGGCGCTGGAACGGCTCTACCAGCGGCACGAGTTGCCGCTCAAGTCGTTCCTGATGGCCCGGGTCGGTCGGGCTGATGCCGAGGATCTGTCGCAACTTGTCTGGCTCCGCGTCTGGAAATCCCTCCCCGGGGCCAAACCTGGCCCGTTCCGTGCATGGCTGTTCGAGATCGCCCGCAACGCCCTGGTCGACCACGCCCGCAAGAAGCGTCCCGGCTCTCTGGCCGACGACCAGGCCGGCGGAATCGTCGACGGCGCGCTCGGCAAACCCGAGGCCCGGCTGGTTGAGCACGAGCGGAAAACGGCCCTCGAAAACTGCCTGGCCCGGCTCAAGCAAGAATACGCCGTGGTGGTCCGGGGGCGGCTCAGCGGCGAGGAGTATGATTCGATCTCCAAGGCCCAGGGAATCAGGCCAGAACGAGCCCATTCGATCTATCACAAGGCGGTGAAACTCTTGAAGTCCTGCGTCGAGCGAGTCCTACCATGAGGTTGATCGCGCTGGAGATCCCCGACGAACCGGCCGAGCTGGCCCCCTGGCTCGAGCGGAGCCTCGTCGGCCCCGACCTCGCGTCCCTGGTCGCCGAACTCGAAGCCGTCCACGGCGAACCCGTCGGAGCCCAGCCCTCGGTGAAAGGGTTGATCGGCCGCGACCTCGACGCCGTGCTTTCGGATGGCCTTTCATCGCTCCCGCGCTCGACCCTCAAGCAGCTCCTCCGCAACCCTCGGCTCCTGCTCGAACTCCAGGAGCTGGCCCTGATCTCCGGGAGCCGGTACTGGGACGCCCTGGTCCGGCAAGAAGCCGTCGAGCCCGATCGTCAGCTTGTACGAGGACGCAAGAACCTGAGGAAGCGGATCGCCGCCGTCGCCCGGCCGATTCCAAAACGAACCCAATGGACCCGCCAGCCCTGGTTCGTCAGCCTGGCGACCGCCGCGACGATCCTGCTTGCCGTGTTCGCCTACCAGAGCACCCGGCCACCCCTCGCCTGGGGCTGGAGCAAGCCCGGAGCCTTGCCCGAAAACCTCGCCTCCGGCCCCTATCTCGCCCGCCTTGCCGAAGAGGCCGGCGAGTGGTTCAACCGTCGACCCGACGACCGCCCCGCCCTGGCCCGGCGGATCAACGAGTTCCGCCAGGGCTGCTCGACCCTGATCCTCGCCGACCACAAGCCCCTCTCGCCCGAAGATCGCCAGTGGCTGGTTGGCAAGTGCAAGGAATGGGCCGCCAAGCTCGACGCCCACCTCAACCACCTCGAAGCCCCCGGCGACCCCGTCCAGGTCCGAAACGAGGTCGACGAGACCGTCCGCCGCCTGATCCAGGCCCTCAAGGACCGCGCAGTTCGCCCGGTTTGAAGTATTTCGACTCGATGGGCCGAGGGGTCATCTGGAAAAACGAAGCCAACCGGGCTCGATGGTCTCGCTCCCATGCCGGGACAAATCGAACGGATGCGCCAGAAGTTTCCCGCATTTTCCGTAGGGTAGGGCTTGCCCTGCCGTCCTTTCCACTCCGCGATCATTCAGATCATAAGTTGTTGACATGAAAACAGAAACGGCAGGGCAAGCCCTACCCTACGGGATTGGAAAAACGAAGCCAAACCGGCCGGCCAAGGTCGTGACAAGACGAAGCCAACCCGGCTCGATGGGGTTCGATCCCCCGCCAGGACAAAACGAAGCCATCTATGAGAGTTGGGAAGTCAAGCGGGCTGGTGCAGAGATTTTGGGTCGAGAGTTCCCGCACATCCCCTTCACCTTCGGCTTCG
>JAJYCH010000515.1 GCA_021778575.1 Planctomycetota bacterium | reverse complement strand
CCGGCGCCATCCGGAAGTCGGCCAAGGCCAAGTTCTTCGGCTTCTCGGTCCACCACCCCGGCCTGGCCGAGATGGTCACCACCGCCGCCGAGATGGGCGTGGTCGACATGATCATGGTCAAATACAACGCCTTCGCCTTGAAGGATCACCCGTTCAACAAGGCACTCGACGCCGCCCACAAGAAGGGGATCGGCCTGATCTCGATGAAGCAGCTCGCCGGCTCGGAAGTGGCCCTGAAGGACATGTCCACCAAGCTTCCGAGCCTGGCCGACAAGGGGCTCAAGCCATACGAGATGCTCCTGCACGCGATCTGGACCGACGAGCGAATCTCGTCGTGCTGCGTCTCGCTCAAGAACGTCGATCAGATTAACGAAGGCGTCCACGCCGCCCGGAACTTCCAGCCGCTCAAGGCCGCCGAACTGGAAGAGATCCACCAGTTCTTCCTGGCCTCGAACCCGACGCTCTGCGCACTTTGCGACGGCCGCTGCTCGGTGGCCGGCGGAACCGACGCCGCCCTCGGCGATCTCACCCGCTTCCTCACCTACCACGAGCATCACGGCGAACGGACCGAAGCTCGTCGTCAGTACTCGAACCTTTCCGAAGCCGCCCGGAACTGGAAGGGGGCCGACCTCGCGGCCGCCCGGGCCGCTTGCCCGACCCACCTGAACTTCTCGGAACTGCTCCCGAAGGTCGACGACCTCCTCGCCTGATCCGATCGATCAAGGCACTTTCCATCCGATCGTGACGGCCCGGGAAAACTCCCGGGCCGTTTTTGTTGGATCTCAGCGGAGCCGCGACGTCAATCCTTCCTTGATGGCCACCCCCAGGTTATTGGGGCCAAGATAGGTATCCCAGATCGCCAGGGCGAACGGAACACTTTCAATCTTGATTCCCGCCTTGCCGTGGAACTGGCAGGTCAAGCCCACGCCCGGGGTGTGCGTGAGCCAGAACCGCTCTCCCTGACTGGCGTTATGAGCGACGAAGTATTTTTCGAGTGTTTCGAGCTCGGTCGCGAACGCGGGAGCCGGGTGGTTGGCTCCGATCGACCCGCGGAATGACGTGGCGATCGTCTGTCCGTCCAGGTCGCGTTCGAAGATCAAGACCAGGATCTTGGCGAAATCCCCCTTGGCCAACGAATTGGCGTCGGCGACCTTCGCCCCTTCCTCGACGTAGCTGGCGATCGTGTAAACGCTGAACCCGTATTTTTTGCGAAGGGCCGAGCCGGTCAGACTGAGCCGGGTCGCCTTGCCACCGATCTTGCTTGAGATCGTCGACGGGAAGCGATCATCAACCGATCCTGCCCGGGCCACCGATCCGGTCAAGACCACTCCGGCACTGATCAAAAATCGACGTCTGTCCATGAAACCGCCCCTCCTGGGCCAATACCCGGTTCGATTTCCAGAATTCTCTGTATCGCAGAAATCGGCATTTTCGGGGACCTCGAAATCGGAAAAGTTTAACGCGAATTTTTTTCTTGAGTTCTCGGAACGGTCCCGCGATATTGCCTGATGGCGCCGAAGGTCTATTTCTGAGGGTTCTGGCAACCTTCGGCGACCGACTCTCGGGTGCCGAGCCTCGGCAACGACGACGCACCGACGGTCCGCAGGGGATCGGTCGAGGATGGTATCGGAACAAGGCTAGCGATCATGGGAAAGAACATCTACGTGGGCAACCTGCCCTACGACACCACCGGCGATGATCTGGTCGAACTGTTCCAGGCGTATGGAACGGTCACCAGCGGGCAGGTCATCATCGACAAGTTCAGCAACCGAAGCCGTGGTTTCGGGTTCGTCGAGATGTCGCAGGACGACGAGGCCCAGACGGCCATCGACGCCCTCAACGGCACCCCTTACGGCGGCCGCCCCTTGACCGTGAACGAAGCTCGACCCCGCGAAGAAAGGGGTGGAGGAGGAGGTCGCGGAGGATACGGCGGCGGGGGAGGAGGACGCGGCGGATACGGCGGCGGCGGTGGTTACGGCGGCGGAGGTTACGGGGGTGGTGGCGGCGGTTATGGGGAAGGCGGCGGTTACTGAACCGTCGATTCCGACCAGGTTCACGAAAAAAACGCGAATCGCCGGGTCGAGATGACTTGGCGGACGGAGTCGCGTCGTCTATATTGATGAATTGCCCGTTCTCTCGAACTCGAGCAGACCTTGAGGAGAGGACGTCTGGCCTTCGCCGTCGTCGCGAGGGATTATGCGAACCATCACGTCAGTATTTCGGAGACCGAGCCTGTGGTGAAGTTACGGGTCCGTTCCGGCGAGTCGATCCAGGAAGCCGTTCGACGCTTCCGCAAGCTGTGCGAGCGCAGCGGCCTTCGGAAAGAAATGCGACGCAAGGCTTATTACGAAAAGCCCAGCGAGCGCCGACGCCGCGAGGAGCTCAAGAGGCTCCGAAAGGCCCGTCAAGCCGCCCGAGTCTGAAGCCCAGCCCAACCGCCGGACCAAGACCAACCGATCATCGACGACAAAGCCCGAGGGAAAACCTTCGGGCTTTTTGCGTTGACTGAATTCAAATCGACAATTTGCCAATGACTTCGTTGCGCTTCCAGTCTCCTCGATCCTCGGTGCATTGCAAATCCCGAGCAATCCCACGCACCTAAAAATTCCCGACCTCTTTTTCTTGACTTTTTATTCAAAAACTCAGATAAGCTATTAAGGCAACCACCATTTTTCTTCGGGACTTTAAGCCATAAAGATTCGTGATTCATTGTTAGCAGTTTTTCTTGGCGTCACCGCTTCTCTTTTTCAACGACCCGACAAACGGCTAGAAACCGACGAGAAATGCTTCATGTCGCAAGTCGTTTCCCTGTAGCTACTTACGATACGGTCGGCTCCGCAAATCTCGATGAGAAAACCACTTGCGACTTCACTCTGAAGTCTCTGGTTTTTAGCCGTTTGTCGGGTCGTTGCTCTTTTTCCAAAGACAATGTTACTCGCGAGCCACGCCAAGGCATCAAGCAGTTCACCCTATGTGGACTGCACAGCGACACTTGGTACCATCCAAGTCGACCAGGCCGCATACGGCGTATCCAATGGTTCCTATACCTACAATATTAACTGGCATGTTGATTGGTCATGTAGTACCGGCGATAATCCCCTCTGCACGATTTGCTGTGGCTCGGTCTGGTGGGGTTTACCAGGTGGTGGCACTGGCAACGGAACATGGACAATGCAAACACCGGGGATGGGTAATATACAGCTTCGTACGATCGGCAGTTGTGGTTCGAGTTATACTACCAACGGTACAACGACGTTCTCAGGACTTGTGACTACTGAAGATTACAAAATTGAGATCTGGGCGGCACCCGCTCAAATCGTCAATGGAATCCCACAATGTAGTACAAACGCCAGTGATTACTCGGCAAGTTCCGTTGTATATTTTTTCGGAAGCGGACCAGTGAGCCCATAAGTTGATGAACCGGTCATTCACTGGAACGATTTTCCACCACTTCGCTCCAATTCTTCAAGGATACCAGACATGAAAATTTTTAGTCGATCGGCCTACTTCGCGGGCGTTTGCGTCCTGACATGGATGCTGACCTCTTCCATGTTTGCACAGCAGCCCAGGAAGCAAAAACCACAGTCATCCATTAGCACAAGGACGTTTGTCAACCCACCAACGTCGGTATCAAAGGTCACGACAGTGGAACGGGATCCAGGCGTCACAATCCCGCCGGTAAAACTTGGGACCTCCCAATGGTTTGCCGAAGCCCACATGCGGAGCGGTGAGATCATTCTTGCCAATGGTTTGGCAAAAGTCAGAGCACACGTATCCATGGCGGATCGCCGTAAAGGGATGATGTATCTCTGGCGACTCAGGGTTGTGGACCCCCAAGAAATACCGTTGGCGGGTCGCGTTTACGACGATCAAATTTTTGCCATGGATTCCAATGGGCAGAAAGAAATTGATTTCGAAGAGAAAGTCGAAGTTCCATTAGGAGCAAGACGCATCGAATTGGTTTTGTATGAAAAACCACCTGGAAAGGATTTGTCGTTTCTTGAGAACGACGATACCGCACGGGCGAACCAGATGATCCGTCTGGTGAGATTGTTGACCAATTGAGCCGGCAGAATCGATTCCAGTCCTCGGAAATAGAACGTTTCCTTCTCCATTGCTGCAAATGGAGAAGGTTATGTTCATTTAACTTGAAAGTAACTCTTAGAATTGACAGGGCACACTCAGACATGCACGTCACGACGTTGCCGCAGCTTTTCAGGATAGCGACGACGGATCGGCTCGACTTCGTTGGCCAGGAAGGCGTCAACCTGTTCGGAGTTTGGCTTGGTGTAGGGGTCGGCGCTGCGGAACAAGGGAGTCCCCCAGGTCCTCGACGCGGTCTGCGCCTGGCTGCCCTCGCCGCTCGACGTGCCCCCCCTGCACGGAACCGACCCCGCCGGCGTGGACGTCACCACCCCT
>JAJYCH010000514.1 GCA_021778575.1 Planctomycetota bacterium | reverse complement strand
GGTTCACTCTCTCGATCTGATTCCCGTTCCGTCACATCCGCCCCGGTGGCCGTCATGTCCTCGATCACGGAAGAGATCGCCCTCGCAGCATTCGCCGAGGTGTTCGGGGGCCAACCGTCGGCGATCGGTCGGGCTCCCGGCCGGGTCGAACTCCTCGGTAACCATACCGACTACAATGGCGGGCTGGTCCTGGCCGCCGCGATCGACCGATGGACCGTGGTTGTCGGCCGGGCGGTTCCCGGGCAAGATTCGCGCGTCTTCTCGGCCAACTTCGGCGAACTCGAAACATTCGAGATCGACTCGATCGCGCCGGGCCACCCTTCCGAATCCTGGGCGCGCTATGTCCGAGGCGTGACCTGGATCATGAACCAGTGGGTTGGCCCGCTCGCCTCGGGCTTCGAGGTCGCGTTGACCGGCGATGTCCCGATTGGCGCGGGGCTATCGAGTTCGGCGAGCCTCCAGGCCGCTTTCGCGATGTTCCTGATCGGGGCCGACCTGACCAGCAGGCCCGGCGAATTCGCGGAAAAATCCGAGTCTCATCGGCTGGAACTGGCCCACGCACTCCGACGCTCGGAGAACGAATATGTCGGCGTGGCCTCCGGTCTGCTCGACCAGTTTTCGACCCTGTTCGGCAAGGCGGGGCATGCGATCGTCCTGGATTGTCGAACACTGGAACATGAGATTCTGTCGCTGGGCAACCCTCCGCCGGCGATCGTCGTTTGCGACTCGAAAACCTCGCGACGTCTGGCTGACGGCCAGTACAACCGCCGACGGGCCGAGTGCGAACGAGTGGTCGAGCATTTCCAGAACAAGAAACCGGAGCAAAATATCCGTCAACTTCGCGATATCACGCTCGACGAACTGCGGGATGAGTGGTCGACGCTCGACCCGGTCGGTCGATTGAGAGCCCGTCACGTCCTGACCGAGAACGACCGGGTGACCGCCGGTGCCGCCGCGTTGCGGTCGGGCGACCTGATCCGCTTCGGGTCGCTGATGTCCGCCTCGCACGTTTCGAGTCGCGACGATTTCGAGAACAGTTCGCCGGCACTCGACGCCCTGTTCGAGGCGGCCGAGGAGTCGCCCGGCTTTCTCGGCGGCAAGCTTTCCGGAGCAGGTTGGGCCGGCTGCACCGTGAATCTGGTCCGGACCGACGACGCCGAATCGTTCGCCGAATCACTCCGATCCGGCTACGCCCGCCGGACCGGTCTCGTGCCCGACGTTCATATCTGCCACGCCGCCGCCGGCGCCACGAGCTTCAGCCTCACCAATCGTCAAGGCGAAAGGAATTGAAGCATGCTTGGATTTGTCCTGGTTCTTGCCGCCGGATTTCCCACCCAGGCCGCGCAGGTGAAGACTCCTCCGGCCAGCGCCGGTTCGGCGGAAGCGTCGAAGGTTGACGCATCGACGCCGGAGAAGGCGTTGCGGGCATTCCTGGTCGCGATGGCGACGAAGGATGAGACGACCCTCCGCGCCGTGACTCTGCCGACCGATGATTTTGCCTGGCTCTTGAAGGGTCAAGCGGTCCCGGCTGAACATCTCGACGAATTCAAACGGATGATGGCCGAGCAACCGATCAAGACCCTGAAAGTCGGTGACGAGTTTACCTTGCCCGGCAACCGCAAGTTCAAGGTCCCGGCATCGGATATCGCCGACGACAAGGCCGTGCTCGTTCCCGAAGGAGCGCCCACTCCCACGCGAGTTCGCAAGGTTGACGGCAAGTGGAAAGTGGACGCGACCCCGATCATCAGCGGCAGGAAAGCCGCCGAAGCGGCACGCATGAAGAAGACGGCGAAACCCAAATCCTGATGGGTATGGCGATGGATTGATCGATGCTCGCCATGGGAATCAAATGATTTGTCTCGTCATTTGACCTCTTCGCGGGCTTTTTTCGCCTCGGGATGGTCGGGATCTTTCTTGAGGATCTCGTCGAGAACGGATCGGGCTTCGGCGATTTTTCCGGCGGCTTTCAGGGCCAGGGCTCGACGGACCTGGATCTGGTCGGGCTTCTTGGGCTTGAGCGTCAGCGCGGCGTCGAATTCTTCGACCGCTTGCGCCGGCTTGTCGCCCAACAGATAGGCCTCGGCGAGCAACGTGTGGCATTCGGGGTCGTAGACGTCTACATAGAGGCACTCGTTGCCCCAGTGTTCGGCGTTGGCGGCATCCTTTCGGGCGGTGAACCTGCGGGTCAGTTCCTTGCGGAGCGTCAGGTCGTCGGCGTCGTTATTGGCGAGGATGACGAGTTCGTCGAGGAACTTCGGGTCCTTCTTGCGGAGGTGGACCCGGGCCAGGGCGGCCACCCACTTTGAGTTCTGCGGGTCGTCCTTGCGGCCGATCTCGTAGAGCCGCTCCGCCTCGTCGAGCTTGCCGTTTTTGAGGAGGAGTTCGGCGAGCAGGTCGAGGACCCGGACGTCGGGCTTGGCCGGGTCGAGCGCCGGTTCGATCGTGGCGAGCGCCTCGTCGTCGAAGCCGATCGCCTGGAAGATCCGGGCCTTGACGTAGCTGGCCATCGGCTGATTTGGCTTGAGCTTCAGCGCCTTGTCGGCGAACGGCTTGGCAAGCTTGTAGTCGCGACGGGCGAAATGTTCGTAGGCCATCCGGGCGTTCAGTTCGACGTCGTCGGGATTGGCCTTGAGCTGGCGTTCGAGTTCCGAGAACTTGACCGGTTTTTCCTCGCCGGCGCGGGTCTGGATGGTCTTGACGACCTTGTCGAGGTAGTTGAGGTATTTTGCCTCGAAATCGGCCTTGGCGACGTGGAAACAGTCGTCAATCGCTCGATCGGTTGTCAGTCCTCGCTTGTAGGCGGCGAGCATCTTGATCAAGGCATCGGGGCCGAATCGTTCGAGCATGTATTGCGCGTAGAGCTGGGCCTGGCAATAGGCGAGCTGACGGTCTTCGGGCTCGTCGGGACGGATGAAGCCGAGGTTGATCGTGTCGAGGTTCAACAGCTTGCGCCGGGTCGGCACGCGTTCGACCAGCATCTTGTTCCAGGGTTGCGGACGCGGAAATCCTTCGGACTGGACGGCGAGTGCCTCGGTATACCAGTGAGGGATATTGAATTCGGTTTGCTGAAGGGTGATGACGTGAACAACTTCGTGCTTCATCACCCGAGCCCAGTTGAACGGCATCTTGCTGGTTCTGGGGCTCGCCAGCGCAACGACCTTGCCGGTGCAAGCACCGACGGTCGGGATGAACGGCAGCGCGGTGGTCCGACCACTGAATTTCTCGTGGTCCTTCATGATCTCGATCTGGGTCAGGCCGGGCGGCTCGTAGCCGAAGCTCTGGACGAGTTCGCCGTGGATCGATTCGAGATATTTGGCCATGTACTTGGCCAGCAGCGTATCCTGCGCGGGATCGACCAGGACGGTGTAATGTTCGGTCTCGATCGGTCGGTACGCTTCCATGTGCTTGAGGATCAGCCGCATGTTCTTGGCGCGGACGTTGAAGGGGTCGGCGGTGAAGGCGGCCTCGAAGAGGTCGCGGGCCTCGGCCTCGCGTCCGATCTGCATGTAGAGCATCCCCAGGCCGATCCGGGTGTCGGCTCGATTGGGGTCGGCGGCGATCGACTGGAGAAATGCCCGCTCGGCCGATTGGTACTTCCGGCGGTCGGCGAGCCGTTCGGCCAGGGCGGCGTAGAAGGTCGCCGGTTTGGGGTTCTGGGCCAGAACGACCGACTCGACCGCCTGGGCTCCGAGCGGGTCGACCAGCAACCGGGCGGCGGCGGCCAGGCGAGCCAGTCCGTCCTCGTCGCGAGGGTTCTCGGCGACCGCTTTCTTGGCGTTGTCGCGTGCCTCGGTGAATCGCTCGTCGGTGATGTTCAGGTCGGCCAGGAGGATCTGCGCGGCGGCCATTCGCGGGTTGATTTCGAGGGCTCGTTCGGCCTTTTTCCGGCCGGCGGCGAGCTTGTAGCCCTGAAGGTCGGCCACGCCCAGAGTGACGATCACCTCGGCGGCGGCCGGGTTGATCCGGAGCGCCTTGGTCAGGTCTTTCCGCGCGTCCCCTTCCTGGTAGCCCGAAAGAAACAGCTTGCCTTCAAGCCAGTGGGCCTGCCAGCAGTCGGGGTCGGTCTTGAGCGCGACTTCGTAGACGTTGTTGATGACCTTGTTCAGTTCCTCGCTCAGCTCGTCGTCGCGAAACTGGGATCGGATGTATTTTTCCGCCGCCTGACCCACGATCAGGAGCCCGGGGGCATCCTTGGCGAGAGCGTCGGTATTGTCGGCCTGATAATCGACGAACCAGCGGTAAGCGGCTTCGGCCTTGGCGAATTCGCCGCGAGCTTCGAGGAGCCGGGCCTCGACCCATCGAGCCAGGAGGTTGGTCGGCTTGACCTTCAACGCCCGGCGAAACGACGCCTCGGCCGCTTCCCACTGGCCTTTGCTGAACTGGAGATCCGCCAGTCTGGCCCAGACGTCGGCGTTGTCGGCCTTGTTATC
>JAJYCH010000008.1 GCA_021778575.1 Planctomycetota bacterium | reverse complement strand
GTTTGGTCCGCCGACGCGCGTGCGCCCAGCCACTTCAGCCGAGACGACGGAGAAGGCGAAGTCGATCGACTTCATCACGGCGGGTATTCCCGTCGGTGAGGTTGAAGAATGGGCGCGCGAGGCTCAAGTCGAAGCGAATGTGAACCATATTATCTTTCGGATCACCGGACCGGGTCCAAACGATCCACCCTCGGCCCAGGCGGATGTCATCCGTCGATCGATCGGCGAGGACATCTCGGGGCTAATCGTTGTCCCTGCTGAAGGTCCCGAGGTGGGCAAGGCGCTTGCCGAAGCCCAGGCCAAGGGAATCGAGGTGGTGTTGATCGGTCAGGCGGTTGCCGCGCCGGAAGGGGCAAAGCCGTTCCCGGTGGTGGATTTCGCTCCGTTGGAGCCATCGGCCGCGCGGATCGTGTCGACAGTGATCGCTGACCTGAAGGCCGCCGGTCGTTCGGCGGAAGGACCCGTACTGATCCTGTCGGAACAACAGGGCGACCGGACGTCGAAGAAACGCCTGGAGGCGATGAAGGCGGCGGTCACTGCGGCCGGATTTACCAGGATCGTCGAACTCACGCTCAACTCAACAGCCCCCGTCGAAGCGAAAAAACAGCTCCTCGACGCGGTCAACGCCCTTCCCGACCTGGCCATGATCCTGACCCTCGACGCCGAAACCTTGCGGCTCGCCGGCCAGATTCGCCAGATCACCAACCGAAAGCCCGACTATTTCATCGGCGGCTATATCGACTTCGCGGTCACGCGGACTCCGGGAACGTTCACTCTGATCTCGTGCTACGCTCAAGGCCGCTATACTCAGCTCGCGAACCTCGCCGTGAAGGCGATTCTCAGTCGGTTCAAGGGAGATCCCGAACCGATGCGACTCACTCTGGAGCCGCTGTTCCACCGCGAAGATCCGGTTGATCCTCTGGTCGCCGGAACGAGGCCGAAAACGCCGATCCCGGCGAGCCCGCTTCCGGCCAGCGAGACGCCACCCCCCAATAAGACCGAACCACCCGCCGCCGCGCCGAAACCCTGATCGGATCGAAAGACCAAGGCTGTTTCCGGTCGCTGAACGACCGCCAACCGTTGGCCGTCGGTTCAGTGACTGGGATAAGCTCCCGAGGCTCGACGCCCTCGGACGCTGTCGGGGAACATGGCTTCCTGGTCGAGAGTGCCGTCGCTCAGGAAGGCAAGCGGCTGATAGTCGGTTTCGCGGACCAGATGCGGATGAGCAGCCACTTCGGCCTCGTAAGCCTCGGAAACCCAGAGCGTCGTCAACTCCAGCGTGTTGGGGATCACCACCAGGCGGGCTTCGGCCGGGTCGATCCGCCAGCAGGTCGCCAGCGAGGCCTCGAAGACCTCGCGATCGGTTGGCAAGGTCATCGGAATCCGGGCCCGTTCGAGACAGCAGGAAGTCAGCACGTTGATCCGGAACGGCTCGGGATCGATCTTCGAGACCAGTCGCTCGGTCGTCAAATCAGCGAAACCCACGCCGACGATATTACCGTGCGTCTCCTCCGAAGCATCCAGGAGCGCCAGGCGAGTGACGACCGGCCGGGGGAGATCGGCCATCGTCTCGACCATCAGCCGGCCGATCACGTTCGGGTCCATTCCCGAGCCGGAATAGTTCTTGCCGACCTCGCCCACCACCAGCACGTCGATCTGGTCGAACGGCAACCGACCCATCAGTCCTCGGGCTCGTTCGAGGAGCTTCGGCTCGACGTCGAGGATCGTCTCGGGTTCGAGAGCGACGATCTCGGCGGGCATGTCCTCGACATTTTCGAGGATCGCCAGGCCGAGCGCGAACCGGGTGTTGGCGACCAGGAACTTCATCACGTCGGGCAAAACCTTGAGCATCCCCGGAATCCCGAGCTTGTGGATCTGGGTGGCTCCGTCGCGCTTGCCCAGGCCGATGGCGAGCATCTTGAGCACGCCCGACTCATAGACCCCGCTGAAGTCGGTATGAGGCTTGACCCGGTTGAGCAGGACGATCCCATCGGCGCCGTGGGCGTTCCTGTCGAAATAGATCGGCAGGCCGACGCAGTTGGTGCCCAGGACGACGGTGTCCATATCGGTCCGGACCTCGACACCCATGGCCTCGGGGGTGATCCCGTAACCGGCCAGGAGCTCGCGCTGGCCGTCCGCCGTGGCTCCGCCGTGGCTCCCCATCGCGGCGACGATGAACGGACGATAACCCAGTTCCTTCAAGGCATCGACGGCGGCCCGGGCGATGGTCGGAATCGACGTGATCCCCCGGCTCCCGACACCGACGGCAATGGTTCCGCCCGCCGGCACCCGGTCGCGGAGCTTGCTCTCCCGGATCAACGAGCGGACCGTGGCGGCGATATCGGCCACGCGAGGTTGAGGGACCGACTGCTTGACCCTGGCCACCTTGGGAAATGACATCCTGGCTCGCCCTTTTTTACCCGGTGAGATCCGTTGCGGCGGTCTGCCGCTCCTTCTCGCGAATCTTACCGCGTCGACCACGCCGTCGCCGAGAGCAACTCGATCGGAACATCGCGAATTCTTGGCCGGGGAATGACAAAGGGCCAGGAAAATTCCTGGCCCCTGGCCATCGCTCGGTCAAATTTGACTCGAAAAGCTCACGGTTTGTAGTAGGCCGAGGGTTGGCCCGGCCCGAATCCCGGAGCATAAACCCCGATCGATGGCCCGTACATCGGACCGCCCGGTTTGTACGGATACGGGAAGGTATTGTATCCGTAGGCCGAGCCGTAAGTGTAACCAGGCGCCACGAATCCCGGCCGCCAGAGCCCGGCCCCATATCGGCCCGGAATCACCCCGTATGAGTTCTGGAAGCCATAACCATAACCCGCGCCGTAGGGCGAGGCGAACGTCGTATAGGTCCGGGGAATCCCGTAGCTCGCCACTCCCCAACTCGTCCCGTAAAGGTTAGGCAGACCGACGTATTCGTTGACCCGAAACGGGGTCGGATTGCCCGGGACGACGTTCTGACCCCGGGCGACTCCCGAAATCCCCCCGAATGAGATTGTCGCGGCCACGATCAGCAGTATCCGGCGCATCTCTGCTATCCCTTCCCACTTCGAGATCGATCGTCGAGCCGATATCGGAGGCGACGAAGAGACGCCCAACCCTTAGCCCACGATCACGTACCTGACGGAAATTATAGACTCTTCTTTCCGCTCGTGCCGTAAATCGTGAATCAGGATCGCGGAGTTACCCGCTTATCGATAGAAACGACGTCCGCCACGGAACGGCCCGAACCCATTCCGACCCCCATAACCGTAGCCATAGCTCCGCACGCCATAACCGTAGTTCGAGTAACCAACACCGCCGTAGTAAGGCCGATAACCCGTGCCGTACCCATTGAGATTGACGGGGTTATAACCCTGATAGCCCGAACTGTACGCGAATGCCCCGGGAGCCCCGATGTAGCCGGAATTGTAATAGCTTGGTCCACCATAAAGACCGTAGTTCGCATAGCCCACGCCGTAAGGCGAACTATTGATCGACAGGCCCGAGCCATAATACGGATTGCCGCCGATCGACAGCGAGAATTGCGCCTGAGCCTCGCCGGCCAGACCCTGCCAGAGCCCCGTCGCAACCACCAAACCCATGAGATAACGCATCGAAAGTCTCCTGTGTCAGTCCCTGGTGTCCGATCATCCATTTTAATGATCCGCTAAATCCAACATCAAGCAAAAGCGGGGCCGGAATGACAATATTTGATTTTGGAAGCCCAAAATATTTTATTCGATCTGGTTATTAATTCTCGCCGACGTTCCAAAAACTGGCTTGTGGATTGTCTTCATCTCGTGTTAACCTGACTATCAATACCCATCCGTTTTGCGGAGATGACCGCCGATTTTGAGGTTTTTCACGATGTCCACCGGTGAGTCGACGGCAACCGAGCGGAAGTCGCTGAGTGATGTCCACGGTTCGGTTGGGGTCGCGCACCAGAACCCGCTCAAGCGTTTGTTTGCGTTTCTCGGTCCGGCCTATCTGGTCAGTGTGGGGTACATGGACCCGGGCAACTGGGCGACCGACCTCGAAGGCGGCGCGCGGTTTGGCTACGCGTTGCTCTGGGTCCTGTTGATGTCGAACCTGATGGCGGTGATCCTCCAGACCCTCTCGGCGAGGCTGGGAGTCGTCACCGGTCACGATTTGGCTCAGGCTTGCCGGGCCGAGTATTCGCGACCGATCAATTTTGCCCTCTGGGCGCTGGCCGAGATCGCTATCGCCGCTTGCGACCTGGCCGAAGTCGTGGGCACCGTGATCGCCTTGAAGCTGCTGTTCAATCTCCCGCTCCTGCTGGGCTGCGTGGTGACGGCTCTCGATACGTTTCTCCTGCTCTGGCTCCAGAAGTTCGGGATGCGGAAGATGGAAGCCGTGATTCTGACGCTGGTTGTGACGATCGGCGGTTGCTTCCTGATCCAGATTCTCCTGGCCCAGCCATCGCCGATGGCGTTGCTCGGCGGTTTCAAGCCAACTCTGCCGCCCGGTTCGCTGGTGGTCGCCATTGGAATCCTGGGTGCGACGGTGATGCCGCACAACCTTTACTTGCACTCGGCGCTTGTCCAGTCGCGGCGGATTGGGTCGGATCGAGCGAGCAAGGCACAGGCTTGCAAGTATAATTTGATTGATTCGGCGCTCGCCTTGAACGTGGCGTTCTTTGTTAACGCGGCCATTCTGGTGCTGAGCGCCGCGGTGTTTCATGGCCGGGCCGAGGTCGCGAGCATCGAGGAAGCCTCGGAACTTCTGCCCAAATTTCTCGGGTCCGCCGCGCCGATCCTGTTTGGCGTGGCCTTGCTCTGCGCCGGGCAAAGCTCGACTCTGACAGGCACACTGGCCGGCCAGATCATCATGGAGGGGTATCTTGACCTCAAGATTGCTCCCTGGCTTCGTCGGTTGATCACGAGGTCGCTGGCGTTGATTCCGGCGGTCCTGACGATCCTGCTGGTGGGCGAGCAGGCGACCCAGCAACTCCTGGTCTTGAGCCAGGTGGTTCTGAGCTTGCAACTGGCCTTCGCGGTGATTCCGCTGATCCATTTCACGTCGAACCGCCGGAACATGGGCGAGTTCGCGACCCCCTGGTGGGGTCAGTCGCTGGCCTGGGCCTCGGCGCTGGTGATCGTCGGGTTGAATGCTCGCCTGGTGTTTGACAAGATCGGTGAATGGGTCGATCAGGCCGCCGCCTCGGGGCGAGTGATCGGACCATTGCCGCTGTCGTGGGTGGTTGGCGGATTGCTTTATGGGGTCGCGCTCTCGGCGGCTGGCCTGCTGGTCTGGGTCACGATCAAACCGCTGGTCAAGGCGTCGCATGCCTGGAAGCCGGCTCCGAATACCGAGCTGGACTGGTCCGATGCGCTCCGACCTCGCCGGATCTCGCGGATTGGCGTGGCTCTGGAGCGAGGTCCAGGCGATTCCGAGATCCTCAGTCGCGCCCTGAGCCTGGCCGAGCCGGGAAAGACCGTCCTGACGATCCTGCACGTGGTCGACACCCCGATGACGCGCGTCTACGGCTCGGAAACCGCCGACCGCGAGGCCGAGGCCGACCAGAAATACCTGGCCGATATTGTCGAGGGGCTCGAACAGCAGGGGTATCAGACCCGGTCGATCCTGCTTTACGGTCCCGACCGAGCCTCGCGACTGATCCGTCAGCTCAAGGCCGAACCGGTCGACCTCCTGGTCGTCGGTTCGCACGGCCACGGCCTGGTTCGCGATCTCCTGTTCGGCCAGACCGTCGACAAGGTTCGTCACGGCTTGACGATCCCCATGCTGATCGCCCGGCCCGGCGAGGATACTTGATCAGTCGTCGCCGATGACCTCCGCCGGATTTCCGAGGGTCAACTCGACCCGGGTGATCTCGTGAGGCGTCAGGTCGACCAGGACCGCGTCCCCTTCGATGCCGAGGTCGTTGAGGTGTTCGCCGTGGCCATCGAGCTGGCGGGCGCGGAGGGGATCGCGGAAGGCCCGGAGCCGACAGCGGGCGGACTTGCCGGCGGTCTCGATCAGGTCGGCAATCAGGCCATACCCCTCGCCATCACCCGATTTATCGGTATATTCGAGCCGGGCAATAGCGACCGACTTGTGGTCGACCTGCACCAGCCAGCCGGTCGGTCCCGATCGCGGTGGACCACCTTCGGTCGGCACGACCAGCGCCGGGGCCGTGAAGTCGAGAATCGCCGGAAACGGGTTTTCGAGGTCGAGAGTCACGCCGAGCTGGAAGCTCCGGCCGGTCTCCGAACCAGCGACAAGCAGCGTGTCGAGCATCCGAGCGCCATGGCGTCGGTGATGCGCCAGACCGCCGAACAGCAAGGTCGTCCGCCGCTGTCGCGAGGTGATATCAACCGCGTCGGGGGTTTCCAGCCGCTCGGCCTCGGTCGCTATCGGCGACAACAGCGCGGTCCGCCGGAGGGTCGATAGCGAGTCGGGCCAGGCCCAACGGCAGGCGAGATAGTGGTTCCAGGGGTCGGCTCCGGCGATCGAGTCGAGCCAGGCCGGGTCGAGATCGGTCAGCTCGATGTCAATTTCCAGGGTCGGCCGGCCGGTCCAGAGCCGGAATCGCTGGCGAAAGACGGCAAGCTGACGGTTGTCCTTCGGGTCATGGAGCGATCCGGTCGAGGTCGCCTGAACCAGCGCGGGACCACCGTAATCGGCGCTGAACGTCAATCCTTTCATCAGGCTGGGCGCGGGTTTGCCGTCGGGACCGACCAGTCCCTGGATGATAATCTGCTGACCGATCCGCGCGGTATCCTCGCCAAACGCCTGGAGCCCCCGGAGCCCACCGGTGGTCGGGTCGATCGCGAGGGTCATCGCCTCGTTGGTCAAGATCCGGTCGCGGATCGAGACGGCATTCCTGGGCGACGGCGAGCGGTCGGGATTGACGTCGCGAGGAATCCACGAGAATCCATGAGGCGGCAGGTCGACGACCGCCCAGACCCCCTCCTCGGTAAACTGCGCGGCGC
Organism: Planctomycetota bacterium; assembly: GCA_021778575.1. Taxonomy (GTDB): domain Bacteria; phylum Planctomycetota; class Planctomycetia; order Isosphaerales; family Isosphaeraceae; genus Tundrisphaera. The sequence goes on along the minus strand of JAJYCH010000008.1, from coordinate 14,254 downwards.
GAAGCGGTCCTTCCGGGCGGAGGTCGGCCGCGGCGTCGGGTAGCAGGACCGCGGCCCGTCGGGTCAGGCCGAGCGGGTTCATCACCAGATACCCCGGTCGCTCGACCGAGCCTTCGCCGACGATCCGGGCGGCGAGCGATCGGGCCGAGCCGTCGAGGGCCGACTCGATGGCGGCGAGTGCCCCGGCTTGATTCGTCTCGAACGAGTCCTCCAGCGCCGGGTCGATCGGTTGATCTTCGGCCGCACCGAGACAGGCCGACAGGGCGTGGGTCGAGATCAGCGCGTCGAGCCGGGCACGGCCTCGGGTCTGGGCGGCCCGGGCCGCGATTGGCGATCGGTCGCGGCGGGCACCGGCCTGGACGAGGTAGGCCGGGGCGAGTTCATCGATCGTCGGCTGAACTTCCTCGAACGGCCGGTCGGATCGGTGGAAAAAGTCGTTGACGGTGATCCACCGGGCCAGGATCGGCGAGTAGGCCGCGGTCCGCCGGAAATCCTCGAACCAGGGGGCGACCGGAGCCGGCCAGTGGGCCAGGGCGATCGTGCTCGACGAATCCTCTCGCATCGATCGGCCCATCCGCCAGGCGAGCTTCGCCCCTTCGACCGCTCGATCGGCGGCGATCGGTGGGCGCGTGAGCGACTCCAGAGTTGTCCCGTCCGGCGACGCCCAGAGCCGCTTGGCGTCGATCGGAACCGGGAACCGACCCGAGTCGAGACACCCGTACAGGGCGAACCGTAGGCCGAACCGCCGAGCAATCTGCGGCAACTGGGGATAGAGCTCGAACTTCCGTCGAGCGAGGGTCTCGACGTTCCGGTCGTCGAGGTACTTGCGGTAAACCTCGGCCCCCTTCCGAAATTGCCAGGCGATTGACGACCACGGCAGGAACGGCTCGTCGGACTCGCTGTAAGGCCCGCCGACGACATCGGCCCAGCCCTCGTTGATCGCCTCGCGAACCTGTTCGGCGACGCCCGGTTCGTTCTCGGCAAAAACCTCGATGGCCCGGGCGGGAGCAATCAGCGTGAACGGCGTGTGCGATTCCAGAACCGAGGCGATCGCCCCCGGCGGCGACGCCGGATCGAGCAGGCAGAGGTCGAGAACGTAGCCGTCGAGGGGATAGAACCGTTCGCGAGCCTCGGTGATCAGCTCGAACGAGGCCCGGAGCCGGTTGATCGCGCCGGACGAGTCGCCCGAAGCCCAGGCTTTCGCTCCATTGACCGCTTCCTTGAGCAGATTCGAGCGCGACAGGGTCTCGACGTGCCCCATGGCGTTGGTCAGGTCGCGGAGCCACCAGTGGGCCGAGCCCAGGGCGAGAAAGTCGCGGACGACCGGGTCGGCGGGATCGACCGGGGCGGTGGGGTTGGGGGATCGCCCGAGGATCGCCCGGAGGGTCTCGTCACGGTCCTCGCCGGCCTCGACGATCGGCACGCCGATGGCTTCGGCTCGCTGTTTTGTCTCGTCGGCAAGCCGGAACAACTGACCGGCGGCCACCAGCAGGAGATCGCCCGCCTGAGGGTCGGACGGGAAGGCCAGATCTTCGAGCCGGGGCAGGTCATCGACGAGCGCCAGCAGCGCCGGATGCCAGGGGGTGGTCGCGGCAGACCAGGCGGCCGATGCCTCACGGTCGGTGAGGCTCGCCGGTGGCTCCTTGCCGTCGTTGGGAATCAACGAGACGATCCGGAACGGGACCGTCGGCTCGGGCGTCGGCTCGCCAACGAGTTCGTGAGGGGTCGTCTCCATCAGCTCAAGGCCCCTTTCCGGGGATTCTCGGGGACGACTCGGTGACAGGGGACCGGTTCGGCTCAAACACCCAGCGCGCCTTTGAGTTGCTTGATTTCCTCGGCCAGTCCGAGAACCTGGTCGCGCAAGGTACTCACTTCGGTCTTGAGGGCATGGAACTCGTCGAGCGAGATCGCCGCCGGGTTCTCGCCGCGAGACGGGGCGGAACGGGTCGGCCGCTCGGGCTCGTCGTCAACGGCCGGCGCGGTGGCCTGGCGCGACTTCTCACGCTCCAGCTCGTTATCGGGATAGAGGTTATGGGTGACGACCACGCCACGCTTGACGCCCGGCGGCGACAGGTAAACGACCAGATTCTTGGCCGCGAGCGATTCGAGGACCGCCTGAAGCGCCGCGAGGTCGGCTAACGGCTCCATCCGGCTGGCTCGGGCTCGAAGATCCCCCTCGGTCTGCGACCCTCGAAGGAGAAGTTCCGCGATCACGGCCAGTTCGACCTTGGTCACCTTCAGCCAGTCGTAGAGGGTATGCTTCCAGCGGACGACCCGTCCGCCTCCTTCGACCATCACCACCGCCCCCTTCTTGCGGAGACCGTTAAGGATTTCCTCAACATCGTCGGCGTCGAAGTTCGTCACCGGATCGCGGTTCGATTTCTGGTTACTGCCGGTCACGATGGCGGCGATGGTCAGCGGATAATATTCGGGAGTGGTCTTGGCCTTCTCGACCAGAACGCCGAGAATCCGGCGCTCACGGTGATTCAAGGGGACCCAACTTTTCTCGGTTACCTCGTTTATCATGCGGTCGCTCGTCCTTCGCCTCGCGCGGAAAGTCCCGTCGGGTCGGGAAATCGTATCGTAGCCACCGGAAGTCTGGGCCTCAAGGCTCCTTCGAGCGTAGGAAGCAACGTGACGGCGCCAGGATCGACCCTGGACACCGAATTCGGATCATCGAGTTGCGGGAAGTCGCGGCGTATGTCAGATTAGTGAAATCCATTCAAGGCGGTGTACTGGTCTTCCCAAGCCGGACGGTTTGACTTGATGAACATGGTCTGGGTCACGATCCTCACCCTGGTCGTTGGTTCTCCCGCCGGCCCTGCCGTCGGTCGAACGACTTCGACCGGGTGTCTGGCGGTAGAATCGCGGGACCGGGTCCAGCCGCCGGTGCCCGTCTGCTCGCGTTCGCTGGCCCGAAGGGTCGACGGCCGACCGAGCGTCCCTCCCTGGTCCTCACCGCTGATCGAGGAGTTCGATACCCGGGAGGTGGATGAGACCTGGATCGTCCACCTCGACGCGGTCACCTCGATTCCGATCGCCTGGCTGTCCTGGGCTCGGCCGATCTCGGCGACGGAACCCTCGTTGGTCGATCGGTTGAACGCCACCACGATTCTCGCGATCCCGCTGCGCTGTTAGGTCGGGAGCGTCTCGTCCACGGTCCGAGTCGACGTCCGGATTCGCCCCATCCACCGATGGCGGCGGTTCTCTGATTCCCCGGTCGTTGAACTTCGTCGAATCTTCGTGACGTTTCTCCCCCGATTCAGCTTACAGATAAGGGACCGCGAATCATGGTTCGTTTTATCATTGTTTGGAGCTTGCATAACCGGATTCTGGTGCTGGCCGCCGTGGCCGCCCTGATCGCCGTCGGCGTCCACTCGGCGCTGAACTTGAATGTCGAGGCTTATCCCGACCCGACGCCGCCGCTGGTCGAGGTCATCTCGCAAAACGCCGGCTTCAGCCCCGAGGAGATGGAACGGTTGGTCGGAATTCCGATCGAGACCGCTCTGAACGGCATGCCGGGACTGGAAAGTCTCCGGAGCACGTCGGTCGCCGGCCTGAACGACATTAAATGCCAGTTCTCCTATGGAACGGATTACTGGGCGGCTCGGCAGGAGGTGATCAACCGGATCGCCTTCGTCGCCAATCTACCACCGGGAGTGCAGCCGGGCCTTTCCCCCTGGAGCCCCACCGGTGAAATCGTCCGGTACGTTCTCGAAGGCCCGAATTACTCGACGAACCAGCTCAAGGCGGTTCAGGACTGGGTCCTTCAGCGTACCCTGAAGACCGTCCCCGGCGTCATCGACGTGACCGGCTACGGCGGGACCGTCAAGCAGTATCAGGTTCTCGTCGATACGCGTCTGCTCAGGCAGTACGACGTGACCTTGAAGCAAGTTGAAGACGCAATCGATAACTCCAACGCCAACGTCGGCGGCGATATCCTGACCTTGGGCAGCCAGGCCCACAACGTCCGAGCAATCGGCCTGCTCGGCGGCGGCAAGGACCCTCTCGATCCGTCCAACGTCTCGAACTCGGACGCGATCCTGGCCGAGAAGCTTGACGACATCAAGAACGTCGTCGTCACTTCGAGCAAGGGAATCCCGGTCTACGTCAAGCAGGTTGCCCAGGTCGTCGAGCACCATCGGCCGAGGTTGGGGATCGTCGGCCGGTTCCTCAAGGAAAAAGATGGCGTGAGCGTCGCGATCGACGAGGATGACATCGTCGAAGGCATCATCTTGATGCGTAAGTATGAGAAGTCGCTGCTCACCGCCGAACTGGTCGAGAAGAAACTCGACGAGATCCAGAAGTCAGGAATCTTGCCCGCCGGGATGAATATCCGGGTCTTCAACCAGCGAACCGACCTGGTCCACGTCACGACCCACAACGTGCTGCACAACCTGGTGGTCGGCATGATCCTGGTCGTGGCGATCCTCTTCGTGTTTCTGGGTGACCTGGCAAGCGCGGGGATCGTGGCGATCATGATTCCGCTGGCGCTCCTGTTCTCGGTCACGGTGCTTTATATCCAGGGGAAGTCGGCCAACCTGCTCTCGATCGGCGCAGTCGACTTCGGGATCATCGTCGATAGCTCGGTCATCATCGTCGAGAATATCTATCGCCATATCACGGCCAAGGGTTCCGACCGGAGCCGGCCGCTGATCGACCGGATCGCCGAGGCATCGCGCGAGATCGAACGAGCTCTGTTCTTTTCGACCGCGATCATCGTCTGTGCCTTCATTCCGCTGTTCGCCATGACCGGTCCGGAAGGGGCGCTGTTCGGTCCGATGGCGAACACGTATGCCTTCGCGATCTTCGGAGCCTTGCTGCTGGCGGTCTCGCTGGCACCAGTGCTCTGTTCGTTCCTGTTCCAGAACAAGGAAGAAGAAAAAGATACGATTATCGACAAGTTGATGAAGCAAGGGTATCTGAAAGCCCTGAATCGCTACCTGAACTTTCGCTGGATCACGCTGGGGGTCATGATCGGCCTGCTGGTCTTCACCTTCGCGTTGATCCCGGGGCTGGGTGGCGAGTTCATGCCTCCGCTCGAAGAAGGGAACCTCTGGATCAGGGCACTCTTGCCCCGGACGGTCTCGCTCGAAGCCGCCGAACGGATGGCCCCTCGGCTCCGCGAGGTCATCGCGTCGATTCCGGAGGTCAAGAACGTTATGTCACACGTCGGCCGTCCCGACGACGGAACCGACGTGACCAGCTTCTTCAACCTCGAATTCAACGTCCCGCTCAAGCCGATGGAGAAGTGGAAGAAGGGGAAGACCCGGCTCGATATCGAGAGGGATCTGGAAGAGAAGTTCAAGGAGTTCCCGGGGATCACCTTCAACTTCTCGCAGTTGATCCGCGACAATGTCGAGGAAGCTCTGTCGGGAGTCAAGGGGGCGAACTCGGTCAAGTTGTTCGGCACCGATCTCCAGACTCTGGAAACGACCGGCCAGCGCGTTGTTCAGGTTCTCCGATCGGTACGCGGGATCGAAAACGTTGGTCTGTTCCACATCCTGGGACAGCCGAACCTCGAGATCAAGATCAACCGACAGGCCTGTTCTCGCTACGGAATCAACGTGGCCGACGTCGAGACGGCGGTTCAGGTCGCCATCGGCGGCAAGGCGTTCTCGCAGATGGTCGAGGGGGAAAAGCTCTATGACATCATCCTGCGTTTGCCCGTCGCGCTCCGCGATGATCCCACCGTCATCAACCGGATTCCGGTGGATACACCAGGCTCGGACGGTAAGGTCGGCGCTCGAATTCCGCTCGGTCAACTCGCGACGATCAGCCCCCACGTTCCGGGAGCTTCTTATATCTATCGCGAGAACAATCAGCGCTATATCCCGATCAAGTTCAGTGTCAAGGATCGCGACCTGGCCTCGGCGATCAAGGAAGCTCAGTCCAAGGTGGAAAAGCCCAAGGACGAAGCCCGACTTCCGGCCGGGTATCGCGTCGAATGGTCGGGAGAGTTCGCGCAGATGCAGGCCGCGAACGGACGCTTGATGTGGATCGTGCCGCTGTCGATCGGGCTGATCATGGGGCTACTCTACACCGCGTTCAACTCGTTGAAAGATGCGTTGCTGGTGATGGTCAACGTTGTCGCGGCGACGATGGGGGGGATCTGGGCACTCCGGATCACTCATACGCCGTTCAGCATCTCGGCGGCCGTCGGTTTCATCTCGATCTTCGGCGTCGCGGTCCAGAACGGGGTGTTGTTGATCTCGTACTTCAACCAGCTTCGAGCGGCCGGACTGCCGGTTCGCGAGTCGGTGCTCCGAGGCGCGGAACTCCGGGTCAGGCCGATGGTGATTACCTCGCTGACCGCCGCTCTCGGTTTGCTGCCCGCCGCCTTTGCCACATCCATTGGTTCGCAGGCGCAGAAGCCGCTGTCGATCGTCGTAGTCGGCGGGATGCTCGTCACACTGGCTCTGACGCGGTACTTGATGCCCGTGCTCTACTCGTTCTTCCCGGCCCCGGCCGGACACGGCGAACAGCACGAAGAACTGATTGCCGGATCGCACTATACCGACGCGATCCTCCGTCAGAATCATGAGCATTCGTGATCGGGCACGTCAGCCGATCGCATTGATCTTGTCCGGATCGATCGCCGCCGCCCGACCTGAATCGAGGTCGGGCGGTGTCGTTTGGGTCAAGCCTGAGCGTGCCCCAGCGTGTTGCGTGGTAGGAGGAACCCGGAGCGGTTTACATTCCGGTGAAACAAAGGTAGGGCAGGATAAATCGAGACTTCTCGCTGAACACCACCTGCCATGAAGCACTCGTTCCCAGGCGGGAGCGTGGGAACGAGGAAGACGTTACGTCCGATCTGTGGTGGAGTTGAGCGAGAAGTCTCGATTTATCCTGCCCTACGCCGATTTGCAATCCGTCTGGCGGGCTCGGTCCGTCATCCCGATTCCATGATCACTTGACCAAAAGTGAAACCGCTCTCAGGTCCTGATCCGCGATCAGGCTGAGAGCGGTTCGTCAATAAAAGGTCTTTGTGCGTCGAAATGCTCGCGTGTCGAATCGTCGATCAATCAGCCCACTTGTCGGGCTTCGCTGATATCGAGCGATTCCGCAGGCAAGTCCAGGTCGTCACGCTGGTCGGCGAGGTGCCGTTCCAGTTTTCTCAGTGCCTTATATTTTTCATCGCTGACGCGAGCCGGGGCGAGGCCCAGGCTCCGACTGATATCGGGGACGGTCCAACCTCGGGTCCAGAGTTCGACGATCCGATCCTGGCGCGGCGAGAGGACCGCTCGCCGGGCGGCTTCGAGGATCTCGCCCAGTTCCTGACGCTCGCGATTCTTGCCGTCGACGTCGGGGCCGGGGGTCAACTGATCGTCGAGCGGCTGGAGCTTCCGGGCTCGTTGCACACGCTTGCGAACCATGTCGATCGCCCGGACCAGCTCGCGACGCTCGGGCGTGTCGTCGGCCAGAACGAGGTTCAGGTCGAGTTCGCCGGCTCGGGCCTTGCCGAGCAGTCGGACGCAGACTTCCTGGGTGCAGTCATCCCAGAGACCCGGGTCGAGCCGGGCGTTTCGCCAGCAGACCGCGCAGTAGCGTTGAATATCGCTGACCAGGTCCGACTCGCTCGCCTGCGCAGTCAGGGCGGCGAGCCCCATTACCAGGGCCGTGGCAACTGCCCGGCGACTCCGGAGACTTTTCGGACTCTCGTAATCTTCGAGGGACATTGCTCTCAACTCCCACCAAGGTCCGACCTTCAGTCAATCACTGATCAGGGAATTTGATGCCAAGAAAGGTCTCTTCGCTCAGAACGGACGATAAAACGGTAATTATCGCCCAAAATCACCGCCTCGACTCGCGAATCACCACTTTCCGGGGACGTCGAGGGTTGACAATTGTCCAGCCTCGTGCTCGGGCCAGGCGTTTCAGCTTGCGATGCGGATGGACCACCACGGCTCGACCGACCTGGCCGAGCAAGGCCCGATCACTCCAATTATCCGCGTAGGCTGCCGCTTCGTCCATCGAGATTTGATGCGCGTCGGCCCAACGTCGCGCCCAGTAGAGTTTTCCTTCGCCGTAACATGGTGGACCATCGGCAATTCCGACCAGACGCCCGCGCTCGATTCGGACCGGGGTCGTGATCGTGTCGGTACATCCCAGGTAGATCGAGAGGGGTTCGAGGACGATTCCCGGCGACGACGAGACCAGGACGACGGCCGTCCCGCGCATCCGGAGGTCGTTCAGGTGGTCGACGACTCCCTCATAAAGTCGTGGCTTGACGTACTCGACAAAGTTCTCGTAAGCGATCCGCTGGAGATCGATGATTGGCAGGCGGGCAATGCTGTTCAGGCCGAAGGCGACGAGCCGGCCATAATCGAGCCGGCCAAACCGGTGCTGGAGGCCGTGATAGAGCGCCCGAAGAATGAACGAGCGTTTGATCAAGCCCCGCCGGCGCAAGATCCGCGCGAACAGATAGGTGGTTGTTTCGGCGAGGAGCGTGCCGTCGACATCGAAAAAGGCGACCGCGGGCGGTTTCTCGTAGGTGGGCCAGACGTTCACGGCGACGTCCTCCCGGCGACCTGGCGGCCGATCTGATCGGCCAGGCTTCGAGCGGATTGAGGATCTCCCGCCTCGGCGATCACCCGGACGATCGGTTCGGTGTTGCTCGACCGGACGTGAACCCAGCGGTCCGACCAGTCGAGTCGGAGACCGTCGCGGCGATCCGCTTTCGCTTCGGGGTGCCCGGCGGCGATCCGATCGAAAAGCTCCGGGACCCCGCTGTTCGAGCCGATGGGGTACTGGTCCTTGATCAGGGCATATCGAGGCAATTCGTCGACGAGTTCGGAGAGTTTCCGACCTGTCTTCGCCAGCAAATCGAGCACCAGAGCCATCGCGGCGAAGCTATCGCGGACGTAGCCGACCCGAGGGTCGATCACGCCGCCGTTCCCCTCGCCGCCCAGGACCGCCGAATGCGCCCGCATCCCTTCAACGACGTGAATTTCGCCGACCGGTGTCCGGATGACCGGGCAGCCGAATTTCTCGGCAATGTCCTCGGTCGCCTTCGAGGTCGAAAGGTTGAGGACCACCACGCCCCGGGTCTGGCTCAAGCGGTGCGAGGCGGCCAGGGCCAGGGTCAGTTCCTCGCCGATATAACGTCCGGTTTCATCGACAATCGCCAGCCGGTCGGCGTCCGGGTCCTGTGCAAAGCCTACGGCCGCGCCCAGAGCGGTCACGACGGGGGAGAACCTTCGGAGGTTCGCCTCGGTCGGTTCGGGCGGGTGGTCGTAGCGGCCGTCGGGGACCGCGCCCAGGACCACCGGGTCGCAACCCAGCTCGCGGAGCAGCGTCTCACCCAGCCGCCCACCCGACCCGTGGCAGGCGTCGAGGACCACGACGAACTTCTGACGGCGGATCAATTCGACGTCGACCGTCGCCAGAACCAGCGCGAGATGCTGGCCGTCGGGCTCGTCGAGAACCCGGACCTTGCCCAGCCGATCCCAGGTTGCCCAGTCGAGCGCTCGGGCTTCGAGCCGGTCGAGCATGGCCCGCCCTTCGATCGGCCCCAGGACCATCCCGCCGGGCTGGAAGAATTTTAACCCGTTATATTTCGGCGGGTTATGCGAAGCTGAGATTTGAATTCCGCCTGCCGCGTTGAGGTCGAAGACGAGCCGGCCGAGGGTCGGTGTCGCCACCGGACCGGCAAGCCAGGCGTCGCGCCCGGTTGCGGTGATCGCGGAGAGGACGGCGGGAAGAAAGACGGGGGCCGAGACGCGGCCGTCGTGGCCGACGACGATCGGCCCGGCCGCCAGGCCCGAGGCGTAGGCCGCCGTGAAGTCGGCCACGATGGCCGGGTCGAGCCCGTCGCCAACCACCCCTCGCAATCCCGACACGCTCGCAATCCGGGTCCCGGCCACGCAACACCCTCCGCAATTTTCTCAAACGAACCCAATTCTCGACTGGCGACTTGTCGACCGCTCGTGCCTCGACCGCTCGTGCCTCGTCCGCTCGTGCCTTGTCGGCCCTCACTCTAGAGGACGGCCCCCTCGGTCGGCAAGGGCCGCCCCCTCCGGTTCGTTGCTCGAAGGGGTTTCGTGGCCCCCGATCGCCAGCGCCCAGGCCGCGTCGGTCGACAGTCCTTGCTTCCTCGCCTGTTTCTCGATCGTGGTTCGGGCGTGAAGGATCAGGCGAGCCAGGTAATCCCGGGCGTCGTTGGCGTGGGTCAGGAATCCCGACATCAAACCTTCCCCTTCCAGCTCACCAAGAGTGAACCGCTCCATCGCCTCGTTCTTGAGCCGGCCGAGATCGGACTGTAGCGCGAGCAACGGCGCAAGTTCCAGCCGGCTGGCCAGTTCGAGCTGAAGCGCCTCACGCTCGATGGCGGTGACCTTGAGCAAATACGACTCGAACCCAAGCTCGCGGCGACGGCGATAGCGGCGTCGGGCCCATTGCCAGGTCACGAACAGGCCGCCAAGGATCGCGCCGGTGAGACTCGACGTTTTTTCGAGGAAATCGACCGCGTCACCGACTCTCAGCGGCTTGTTGCGCTGGAGAAACTCGACGGTCCCGGGGTGAAGCGGGAATTCGGGCGGCAGGTCGAGCAACGACGGGACCAGCGGCGGACGGGCCACTTCGGCGAAATCGCTGAAGAAGATGGCTTCCAGAAGTCGTTTGACTGCTTCCGGTTCCGTCTTGCGGTGGGTCACGACCAGAATCCGCGCTCCGAAGGTGGGAATGCGGGACTGGGGCACAGCCGGCTCGACCCCGTAGGTAAAGGCGGGAATCTGCGTTTCCTGAAGATGGACCCGGTCGATCTGGGCTCGGGCGGACGATGGGTCGACCTCTGTCGAGCCATCATCGTTGTCGAGATCCCCCAGGCCAAACGCCTCGGCGAATGGGATCGCCACCAACCGATAGCCCCAGCGCGTCACCAGGTAGCGGATCACCGGAGTCGGCAGCGACGAGACGGTGATCACGGCGTCGGGGAGCTTTTCGGGGCTCGAGATTTCCTGCAACTCTCGATGAGTTAACGACATCGCTCGATAATCGCCCGGTGATTCCGTTGTACCTGCACGCAGTCCAACGAACCCGAGAACCTGACGGGCCAGAGCCTCCGACCCGCTTCCCGGCTCGCCCAGGTTGACTGATCGCCCGTGCAAGGCTCGAAGATTCGCCGAGACTGAGGCGTAGAGGTCGGCTCGAACGATCAACTGGAGCGGTTCGATATGCAAGGCGGCGACTTGCCGGACCTCGGTCCAGCGCTTCGAGTCCAGGCCGCCTTGAACGAGTGCCAGGTCGACTCGTCCGTCATTGACCTCGTCGAGCGACTCGATCGAGCCGGGGCATTCGCTCACAGTCAGATCGACGCCGAGTCGGGTGGATTCTCGGGCGAGTGCCTGAGTCAACCGTTGCTTGGGACCGGGGAGACGCCCGCCCGTGGCCCGGAGTCGAAACGTCGGTGACGGTCCTTCCCACGCATTCCACGCGAGCCAAAACGAAGCCAACAGAACCGCCAGCAGCCCCAGCGCCGGCCAGAACCGTTCGCCAGACCATTGGTTTCTGGGGAGTTTATGGGGCATGAACGATCCTTCGACAAAACGAACCCAATGGGAATTCCGGCGGACGAGGTGCCGAGCGACCGAAGCCACTCGCCAATCGAGCCACCTCCATGATATTCGCTGAAAACGGCTCGTGGTCAACATCCGATCCTCGGTCGAATTCCCGAATCGGATTTTTTGACTCACTTGATCGGCCGGATAAGATTTTTCGAGTGACTGGGCTCTGACACTTCCCTCCGCCCGGATGAGGCGTTTTGATCCATGTCCACGACCGCCACCTCGCGGCCTTCAGGGTTCAACTCGCGCGAGTTTCGCTCGGAACTCGCCCGCCTTCGTGAAGTCGATCGGTTCGCCAATCTCGGTTTCCTCGCCTGGGAATATCTCTGCCTGGCCGGAGTGGTCGGCGGTGCCGTGGTGTTTGGCGAGTGGCGTCAGTCGTGGGGCCTGGCCTGGGCCTGGAACGTCCCGGTCTTCGGGCTCGCGATCGTGCTGATCGGTGGGCTGACGCACCGGCTGGCGGGGCTTGGTCACGAGGCGTCACATTACTCGCTTCTGCCGAACAAGTGGGTCAACGACCTTGTCGGCGACGTTTTCTGCCTGTTCCCGATCCTCGCGACGATTCACTTCTATCGCCTGTTTCACATGGCCCATCATCAGTACACGAACGACCCGGATCTCGACCCCGACCTGGTCAACCTTGGTCCCGGCAAGGCGGTCGAGTCGTTCCCGATGGGACGCTGGCGATTTATTCTGACCCGGATGCTCGCCCCGATCACCTCGCCATTCTCATTCACTCTGTTTCAACTCGAATATCTCTACGTGAACGTGATCGGCAAGGGAAATAACGTCTACATGCGTAGAGTTCCCGACGGCGACGCCGCCAGCCCCTGGCCGCGCGTGGGGACAATCCTTGGTGCCGCCTATTTGCTGACCATCCTGGTCGGACAGCACGCCCTGACCTTGACCGGTCACGCGGGTTGGTTGATCCCGTTCGGCCTGATTGGAATCACCCTGGCGGGGCTGGTGACGTACTTGATCCCCGAGCGCTGGGTCTTCCAGTCGCCGTTTCGCTCGGCCTATTCGCCCCGGTTCTCGGGAGTTCTCCGCCTGATGTTCTTCACGGCGGCCTTCATCACGATGGGGTTACTGCGCGAGGCGACCCACGGCCGATCCTCGCCCTATTTTTACGTACTCTGGCTCGCGCCCCTGGTCACGACCTTCCCCTACTTCCTGCTCCTGAGAGACACCTATCAACACACCAACGCCGACGACGGCCGCCTGACCAATACGCGGGTCTTCTTCTGCGACCCTCTGACGCGATGGGCGATCTTCGTCTACGGGCAGGATCTGCACGTCCCGCACCACCTGTTTCCGGTGGTCCCGCACTACCGCCTGGGCCAGCTCCACGAACTGCTCAAGAAGTCGCACGGCGACTATGCCCGAGAAGTGGTCGAGGTCCACGGAACCTTCGCCAATGATCGAGGCTTGCCGACGGTGGTGGATGTTTTGACGACCGATCGAGAATCCAGAAAAGCGGTTTGACGAATGGCTTGTCGTGCCACTTCGGCTTTCCCAGGAGTACAATCGATTGGATATCACCTTTTGATTGCCGATGAAAGGAATCGCGTCATCTCTCGCTTTAGCGTCTGGATAAACCGTGAGGCTGTCTCCGCATGCCGATTCAGATCCTGGAAAATATAAGAGATTTTGCGTATGTGCTCTACCCCACCAAACACGAAGTCTATGATGATTTTCCGCTTGAGGGACTATCGCTAAAACATGGCCCAACGAAAACGCTTGTGGCGGCGAAATTTGTCCAGCTCACAAAAGCGATGGCCTTTCGTGAAGTGGATGGTTCCTGGTGGAAGTTTGCCGGCCCTTTTTCCCCGAACGCCAAGCATCCGGCCGAGGACGAGCACTGGAAATGGGTGCATTACATCCGAAAACTTCGTAAGCGTGAGATTTTCCTGAGATGCGTTGCCATCAGGACCGAGGATGGGCGTGTCCAGGGTGCGGCCATATACAGCCGGGCCGGTGCCTCACACTTTGAGCCTGGAAAACGAGCGCTCTACCTCCACTACCTGGCCACGGCACCCAGGTGTCGTGCGAATTTTGCCAAGCAACCACTTTATTCGGGGGTCGGAGAAGGATTGCTGATTTTGGCAATAACCCATAGCCTTTATTGGGGTTACGAGGGTCGTGTCATTTTGTTCTCGCTTCCGGACGCGGTGAAATTTTATCTGAAATACGATTTCCAGAAGACGGGTATTGTCGAAGATCGTATGATTCAACTTGAGCTGCCTTCGAATGTAGCTCAGAAACTCTTGAAGAAAGAAGCGGTGATTTGATGGCTGCCGCAACTCTTGGAAACGCCCGCTCTGTGGCGAAGAGCCGGGTAGTCTCTCGATCGATCCCGCAGCATTTTCCGGCTAGTGATGCGTTCATGAGTCTGCCCGAGCCTTCCGCATTAGCGACCATGGATCAAGTCACTCGGGAAATCACGATTTTCCTCCACGAACATCCAGGCCTGACTGAAACGCTCAGGCCAGTCGATCTCGATCGAGCATCGGACGATGACAAAGTGATGCTGCTTGAACAGATCAGGGAAGCTCTTGGCATCCCCAAGCTCCGGCGCAAAACGCTGGGTTACGTCGGTTCTTGATTCTTGCAGCAAAATGGCTTGTGCAACCAAACAACCGAGATGCCCGTCGCTTCCCAGTCGAAGCGACGGGCATTTTTCGGTCGGT
>JAJYCH010000513.1 GCA_021778575.1 Planctomycetota bacterium | reverse complement strand
CCGTTGTGATCTCCCGACACCGGAATTGTCTGGCCCGCCCCGCTCAGGCCAAACGGGACGATCACGTCGGCCGAGCCGTTGGTGGGACGGTACACGAACGATCCGACCGAAGGAAGATAGACGGCGAGGTTTGACCGTCCCGACCCATCGAAATTGGCGGGCGCTTCGGATTCGACCGGGATGATCGGGTAAAGCTGGATCGCCAGGAAATTCGGGACATAGCTATGGGTGGTACTGTCCGGATAGGCGATGGTCCCGCCCATCAGGATCTGGCCGGTGGGTGTGATCGACGCGGTGGTGAACAGCCCCTGGGCGATCGGGTCCTCAAAAGTGGCCAGCCCGGGGACTGCAACCGAGCCAAACGTGACATCAGGCGTTCCATCGGCGTTGTAACGGGCCACCGAGGCGACGTAGGTCGACGCGGCACCGGTCGATTGGGTCACCCCGGGGACGAGGATCAGGCCGTTCGACTGGACGGTCACCCCATAGGGAATCAGCCCGTTGGTGAAGGTGACGGTTCCACCGACGCCGAACGAAGCGTCGATCGTTCCGTCGGCGTTGAGCCGGGTCAACTGGCCGATCGGGTTCGGTGTCGTTGTCGAGCCGTTGGGCGTGACCGCGTTCGTTCCGGCCAGGACGATCGCATTGTTCGGCTGGAGAGTCAGCCCATAGATTGACCGATTGCCGAGAGCCGACGGATTGGCGGGATCGGGCCGGAGGATCACCTCTCCCTGGGCCGAGGCTCCGCCGAACGTCGTGTCGAGAACACCCGTCGAGGTGAAACCGACCACCAGACCGTCGACCAGGTTCAAGGTTGGCGACTGGCCGGCGACAGTCTTTCCCCCCGAGGCGTATCCCGCCACGAGAATTCGACCACTGGGCTGGAGGGTGACCGCCGCAACGTGATCCTCGGTCACATCGTCGATCGAGACGAACGCCATCGCGAACCCACTGGTCCCGAACGTGGTGTCGATCGAGCCATTGGAATTGAGCCGCGCGACGTAGAGTTCCAGGTCGTTACTATTGGTAGAACTCACGGAGTTGCCTGCGACGATGAGCTGCCCGCTCGGGGTGAGCGTCATGGCGCTCAGCGTATAGAGCGGGTCCTGGTTCGGGGCGAACCCCGGAAGTGTGGCCACTCCCTTGTTGCCGAACGCGCTATCGAGTAACCCGCTGGGTGTGACCTGGATGACGCCGAAAGTCGGGTTGATGGTGGAGGTCTGTCCCGCGAATCCACCAGCCAGGTCGATGGTCCCGTTGGGCTGGACGACCAGAGCCGTGGCCTGGGGCATTGCCGCGCCCGAAGTGGTTGCCACGGTTCCGACCTGGAACGTGGCTCGGCCCCCGGCACCGAACGACGTACTGGGCGATCCATTGGCGTTGAGAACCTGGATCGTTTCGTAAATCAACCCGCTATCGGCGTAAGTTCCAGCCAGGACGACCGCGCCGTTTGACTCCACCGCGCTCAGGGTGGAACCGGAGGCGTTCGCCGTCGGCGGGCTGTTCGAGGGAAGGACCGGTATGGCGACCGACCCGGTCCCGGCGAATGTCGGGTTGATCGTCCCGGCCAGAGCCAGAAGCGCCCGTCCTTCCAGCACCTCGACGATCGGACGATGCCGTGCCGGTCGACGCGGGCGAGTCGTGCGGTTCATGACGATTCTTTCGGTTCAAAGGGGTCCGGCGGCCGGTTTTGCGGCGGAGCAAGCGATTCAATTGAGAAAGTGTAGCTGATGGCGGGAATGAAGCGGTGAATGGGGTGAAAAATCACGGATCGATGTCAACCGGCACGGTGGTTTTTGTTCCGGCTCGCGATCGGTCTGGGGTCTACCCGCGGATTCTGGGGGTGATAGGGGTCCGGTCCTCCGACCCCCTGTTGGCGGCGTCGCCCACCAGAACGCGTTTCCCGTCGGGCCGCGCGACAACACCAGCGGCCGTGAAGGTGTCCGAGGAGAATGGCCCGGTCGACAAGTCTGTTTTCCTGATTCCATTCAATGGTAACCAGCCGACCGGTCCTGTGAATTGGCAGTTAAAAACAAAGTATGATAAACATTTATTTTTGAAATTAATGAGGGGTCTCCGCGTCGAGATCCCCTCCGCCGATCGATCGGTTCAAACAAGATCAGGCTTCGAGGACCACGCGATAGCGGGCCTTGTTGGCTCGAACGTGATCGAGCGCCTCGTTGACCTTGGTCATCGGGAAGGTCTCGACGATCGGGCGGACTCCCGATCTCGCGGCAAATTCGAGCATCAGGGCGGTGTCGCTCGGTCCGCCGCACGAGCCACCGCTGACCGACTTCTCGGCCAGGAGCGGGAACGGCATGATCTTCAGGGCCGAATCGGGTATCCCCACCAGGACCAGACGCCCTTGAGGCCGGAGCGCGGCGATATATTCGTCCCACGGCAAGTCGGCGCCGACGGTCGAGATGATAAAGTCGAACGACCCGGCGGCCTGCTTCAACTCGTCGGTCCCCTTGGTGGCGATGAAGTGCGTCGCCCCCATCTTCCTGGCCTCGTCGTCCTTCGAGTGGCTGGACGAGATCGCCGTGACCTCGCAGCCAAAGGCCGCCAGGAACTGCACCGCGAGGTGACCCAGGCCGCCGATCCCGACGACGGCGGTCTTCATCATCGGCGTCACGCCAAACCGCGCCATCGGGGTGAACACCGTGCTTCCCGCGCACAGGAACGGGCCAGCGGAGGCCGATTCGAGGGCTTCGGGAATGGGTATGGCGAACTTCGCCTGAACCCGGACCGCGTCGGCCCAGCCGCCGTGGTGATGGACGATCGTTCCTCGCTCCTGGGCGCAGAGAGATTCGAGCCCCTTGCCGCACCACTCACAATGGCCGCAGGAACCGCAATGCCAGCCCACGCCCACGCGCTGGCCGATCGTCACTCCTTCGACGTCCGATCCAATGGCGGCAATCGTGCCGATCACTTCATGACCGGGGACCAGCGGATAACCGGTGAAACCCCAGTCATTGTCGATCATTGCCAGGTCGCTATGGCAGATCCCACAATGGCTGACCTTCACCTCGACTTCATGAGGGCCGAGCGGTCCAGGCTCGTACTCGAACGGTTCCAGCGGCTGCTTCGGCCCTTTGGCCGCATAACCTTTGATGCTCATCGCGCGACGGCTCCGGTTTCGAGAGGAATCTTCAATCCCCCGGTGTTCGGGCGGAATCCCCGAAATCATAGCGAAGATTTTGCGATTGGGAACTCCCCTGGTGTGCGTCGTCGGGAGAATTGCCGGACCTTCCGGAGCCTGTTCCGATTGGTCTCCGAGAGAACGGTCCGCGACACGGCCCCCAACCTCGTTGTTGTGATCTTGATCCCCCAACCATCATGCGCCGAAATGTTCCTTGAGCAGCGCCAGGCTTCTGGGCACGGCCAACTCGGCCTCATCGTTCCCCTCGAATTCGAGCGAGATCCAACCCTTGTAATGATGCTCATTCAAGATTTTAGCGATCTTCGCGTAATCGAGGTCGAGCGAGTACCAGCGACCACCGCCGAAGTAGGTCTTGGCCTGCACCAGCGCGATCGGCACCGGGCTCGACGCCATCTTCTCGATCTGTTCGAGCCCGTTTTCGAGGAAGTTGCCGGTATCGAGCGTCATCTGGAGCCAGGGGGATTTGATCTTCTCGACAATCCGCAAAACGCCGTCCGCCGTCCGCCCCAACCCCCAGTGGTTCTCCAGGCCAAGAACCACGCCGCAGGCTTCGGCCCGGGGCAAGATTTTCTCGATCGCGGCGATCACCCAGTCAAATGCCTGCTCATCAGAATAACCATCGATGGCTGGCTCGATCCCCTTCTGGGCCATGAAGTCGTCGAACGACTTGATCGTTCCCCATCGCCCGGTATTGATCCGCATCGTCGGGATGCCGAGGCTGGCGGCCAGATCGATCTGATACATCGTCTTTTGGATATTCGTCTTGCGGAGATCGGCGTCGGGGGAGACAAATCCCTGGTGGGTCGAGAACCCCATCAAGGCCAGGCCCAGCGAATGCGCCTGCCGCTTGATCTTGTTGACGAACGAGGGGGATTCGTCTTCCATCTGGACGTGAAGGATCTCGACGCCGTTGAAGCCCATCGCGGCGGCCTTCTCGATACATGCCGCGATTCCCAGCCGTTCTCCCCGGAACTGCCAGAAGGAATAGGTCGAAACGCCGATCGAGTGGCCTCGCTTCGATGATGATAGCGTGGCCCCTGAAGCGGAATTCATTCCGCCGCCCAGAGCCAGCGGTGCGAGCGACGTCGCTCCCACCAACCCGAGAAATCCTCGACGATTCGGCGTCATCAGCGCATCTCCCCTCGAATACAACCAGCGAATCAACGGGCCTCCAGGCTATCTCGCCCGAATCGAACAAGCCACTGTTTTGATGACCGTTTTCCGTTCTGGGTGTACCCAGATTTTCTGGTGGGGGCTGGGACGGGTTTCGTCCTCTATCCTCTGGAGTGCGAAAGCTTGCTCCACGGT
>JAJYCH010000512.1 GCA_021778575.1 Planctomycetota bacterium | reverse complement strand
CACCGCACGCTGCGCCGCCGCCTGATCGCCCTCACGATTCAGGAAGGGCTGATGCACGACGGGAACCTTGACCTGGACGCCCGCGATCTGGCCTATGCCGAGGCCAAGGAACTGATCCGCCATGAATTCGGGCTCGGCGATGATCGCATGGCAGGCTTCGAGGCGGATCGCATCCTAGCCGACCTCAAACGTCGTCTCCTCAAGAAGATCACGGAAGAGGAACTGGACATCGCTTCGAGCGATTACTCCTCGGAGTCGGTGACCACCAACTCCGAGGAGGCCGCAATCAACGCCGTTGAACTCGCCTTGCCCGAGGAACGCCTGCGCATCCGTGAACTCCTGGAGAAGTTCCCGAAACAGGTCGAGACCAAGGTCGAGAAGCTCATCACGGCGCTCGGCACCCTCTGGCGACAAGACGCGGACGAGCGGGTCGTGGTCTTCGCCACCTACCTGGGCAGCGTCGAGATGATCGCCGAGGAGATCGAGAAGGCGTATCCCGGTCAGGGAGTCGTTGTACTCAAGGGCGGTGACCACGGGAGTAAGATTGCCGCCGAGAGGCGGTTCAAGCTCGCCAATGGTCCCAAGGTGATGATCTGCACGGCTGCCGGTCGAGAGGGTATCAACCTCCAACACGCGAGGGTGCTATTCAACTTCGACCTGCCGTGGAATCCGATGGACCTGGAGCAGCGGATCGGGCGGATTCACCGCTATGGCCAGAGACACACCGCCCAGGTTTACAACCTCGTCCTGTCCGACACGATCGAAGGCAAGATATTCCTGCTGCTCAACGACAAATTGACCGAGATCGCCAAGGCACTCGGGAAGGTCGATGAGCACGGCGAAGTCGCCGAAGACCTGCGTTCGCAAATCCTCGGCCAGCTTTCCGAGCGTCTCAACTACGAGAGCCTCTACACCCAGGCGGTGAACGACCCGGAATTGAAGCGGACCCGGCTCGAACTCGACGCCGCGCTGACGAACGCGGCCGAGGCTCGTCATGTGGTCTTCGAGTTATTTCAGGATCTCGACCGATTCACGCTCGACGAGTACCAGCCTTTCTCCGACACGAGCGACGACATGGGCGAACTCGTCCGCTTCTTGCGGGCTGGCGTCGAAGAGGACGGCAAGAGGCTGACCGAGGACGCCGAAGGTCGTCTGGTCGTCACGAGCGAGGGTACTAATCAACCTGAAATCCGCTTCACCACCGCCAGAGATCAATCCCTCACGCGAACCGATGTCGAACTTCTCGGTCTCGATCATCCAATTATCGTGTCTTACATGAACCGGTATCGCAACCTGGCTGTCCAGGACGTTGGCGTACGTGTCCAATCATGCGATAACCGCTCGGGATTGGTTTCGATCTGGTACGTCACCAGCCAGGGTGATCGAGGCGAGACCCGGACGACTCTTGTCCCGCTCGCCGTCGATTTCCAGGGTCAGCGAATACCATCCTGGGAACGACAGATCGACTCCCTCTTCCAACGACCCCCGGCCACGAGCGAGAGACGACCCGATGCAAACCTATTGGCGGAAATCCTGGAGCCCATGCTCCAGCGGGAATTATTGCATCGAGGGGTGATCGGCGAGCGCCGAGGCTACGACGCAAGGCTCGTCGGCTGGGTCGAGATCGTCTGAAAATAGCGGAAATCCTGAGAGGCGGTCGGCTTGTCCGGCGGCGTTGATCACGCGTCGGCAAGTGCCCTCTCATCTCAACAATTACTTCGTGAAAGTCTGGAGACGGCAGGATGAGGAACGACCCAAGCGGATCGACTTGGAGACAATGGGATCTCCACTTTCACACTCCAAGCTCATTCGATTATGGAGACAAGTCCGTCACAAACCGGGATATTGTGAATGGATTGATCCAGGCCGGGATTTCCACCGTAGCCATCACAGATCACCACACGATCGATGTAGAGCGGATCAAGAATCTCCAAGCCTTGGCTGGCGACAATTTGACGGTGTTCCCAGGCATTGAGTTGCGATCAGAACTTGGTGGCACTGATTCTGTTCATTACATCGGTATTTTTCCGGAAAACGTGGATATCGAAGGTCTTTGGGCGAAGATTCAAGGGCTGCTCGGAATCACCCCTCAAGAAGTTCTTCAGAAGGGCGATCAATCCATTTACGTCCCGTTCACGACGGGTGCCGAGATCATCCATTCGCTCGGTGGCATCATTACCGTCCATGCCGGACAGAAGTCGAATAGTTTCGAGGGAATTGGAAATTCGACGCGCTACAAAATGGCCTTCAAGCGTGACATGGTTGAAAACCACATCGACATCTACGAACTCGGGAACACCTCCGATATTGCTGGTTACAAGTCGAAAGTTTTCCCCTCCCTCGGGTTTCCCTTGCCGATGATCATCGGATCGGACAATCACAATATTAACAACTATAAGCAAAAAGCACCTTGCTGGATCAAGGCAGACCGAACATTCCGAGGTTTGTGTCACGTCCTCTGCGAGCCGGAAGATCGCGTCTTCCTGGGTCTTCACCCTCCGTCAGTCCAGCGGATACAAAGCAACAAGACGAAATACATTCAGTCGATCTTCCTCAAGAAGGTTGAGGACTCAAGCCTGCAAGAGACCTGGTTCGACGGACATATCCCACTCAACTCCGGCTTCGTTGCCATCGTCGGAAACAAGGGGAGTGGCAAGAGTGCCCTGGCCGACATCATCGGTCTGCTCGCCGATTCGTCCATCGGGCACTGCTTTTCATTTCTCAGTGAGGCGAAGTTCTGCCAGGCGAAGAACAATAAGGCCGAGCAATTCGAGGGCGAGATCACCTGGGTCAGTGGACGAACCTCCAAACGTCTCCTGTCGGAGGACGTGGACTCCTCGTCCATCGAGTCGGTGAAATACGTACCCCAGTCCTACCTTGAAGCCGTCTGTAATGAAATCGGCGCGAATCACAATGGAGGTTTCTCCAAGGAGTTGCGATCCGTCATATTCTCTCACGTTCAAGAAGCCGATCGTCTGGGACACGCCAGCCTTGATGAACTTCTGGAATATCGAACCGAAGAGACGACCGATGCCATCGACCTGTTGACTCAGGAATTGAGAGAGAAGATTAGACGAGCACTCGACATAGAAGCCCTTAGCGCACCTGAGCATCGAAAGATGGTCGAGAACCAGCTATCGGCGAAGCGAGCCGAGCTTGTCTCCCATCAATCGAGCCGTCCCGAGGAGGTTACCAAACCACAGAACGATCCGGAGCAACAGGAGAGGGTGGCATTGACGGAATTCGCCCTGAATGCCGCCGAGGTCGAAGTCGCGCGACTGTCCTTAGAAATTACGACCCTCACCGAAGAGAGATCGCTCCACGTCCGAAGAGAGGTGGCTGCGGATAAGTTGCTGACCCGGATCAAGAATCTTCGCTCGCAGATCAATACCTTCGAGTCGGATTCGCAGGACGACTGCCAACTACTCGACCTTGATACTCCGAGCTTCCTGACCTTCGAGGTAGACACAGCAAGGATCGAGGACACGAAGAATCGATCGGTGGGTCGCAATGCCGAGATCGTCGAGATACTGGGGACTACCAGCACCTCGGGATTGCTGAATCAGAAGGCGAGGCAGCAGGACGAGATCGAGACGTTGCGGGAGAAGCTCGACGGGCCGAACCGGAAATACCAGCAATACCTTGCCGACCTCAAACAACATGAAGAAGCCGAATTGGCGATCCAAGGCAACGAGTCGTCGGTCGGCACGCTGAAGTACATCGAGAAGGAATTGACCTCGCTCGACGCCCTCCCGCAGGAGCTTCAGAACGCCTGGGCAGAATGCCTGCAAACAGCGACGACGATTCATGGAGAGATCATCAAGCTCGTGGATGCCCACAGGGCGACCTTCCGACCCGTCCAGCGCTTCATCGAGGAGCACCCACTCTCGAAGGACCGCTTCGACCTCCGCTTCGATGCCTCGATCGCCCCCAACGATTTCGAGGAACGATTCCTGGACTACATCAATAAAGCCCGGAGAGGTTCCTTCTGCGGTGCCGACGAGGGCAGGGAGCGATTGAAGGGCGTGATGACGCGGGCGTCGTTCGACTCGGAGCAAGGAATCGTCGAGTTTCTTGAACAGATGCGAGCCCTGCTTAGCAAGGACCATCGCCACGAACCTGCCGAACCACTTCGATTCGCCGATCAACTCGCCAAGAACAAGACTCCAGCCTCTCTCATCGAGTTCTTGTTTGGCCTGAGCTACTTGAAACCGAAGATTTCGCTTCGTTGGGCCGGAAAGGCGATCGAGCAGCTTTCGCCGGGCGAGCGGGGTACGTTACTGCTCGTCTTCTACCTCCTGATTGACCGGTCGGATGTTCCCCTGGTTATCGACCAGCCGGAGGAGAATCTGGACAACCACACAGTCTTCGATTTCCTGGTTCCAAGCATCAAAGAGGCGAAGGCGAGGCGTCAGATTGTCATCGTGACCCACAATCCGAATCTGGCCGTCGTCTGTGACGCGGATCAGATCATCCACGCCTC
>JAJYCH010000511.1 GCA_021778575.1 Planctomycetota bacterium | reverse complement strand
CGGTCGCCGGCGAGTCGGCCAGGATCGCCGTGATCTTCAATCCGTCGGTCCCTTCATTCAGCTCGATCCCCAGAAATCCGCGAGGGTGAAGCAGATCTTCGGGCTGCTTGCCGACGAACGCGGCGGCCAGCTTGGCGATCGGCCCCAAGGCGTTCATCGCCTGCATCTCGCCCGACTGCTGCTTGGCCGCAGCCTTGGGGACGAACGGATCTTTGGGCTCGAAATCGAGCCGGGTCCAGACCATCCGGTCCTGGGTCGGGTCGATCTGGATCTTGAACCGGGCGAGCGCGGTGAAACCCATGATCCCGTCGATCGAGGCCCCCGGGAGCCCCAGGGCGTTCATGCCGACCATCTGAAAAATATCCTCGACCCGAGCCTTCATCCCGGTCAGTCGAGCCCCACCTTCGATTTCGAGCGGGCCGATCGGCGTGAAGAATTCCTCGGGGTTGGGCTTGAGGCCGATCTTCTTGGCGGCGTCGGTCCCGACATAAAGGGCAGGGGCCCCGGTATCGACCAGAAAGTTGAACGGCCCTTTGCCATCGATCCGGACCCGAACCAGAAAATGGTTGGTCTCGGTCATCCGGTAAGGAACGCGGTACGACTTGCCAACCTCGGGGTCAGCCGTCGGACCGGCCCAGGCCAGGCCAGCGACCATCGTCGCCAGACTCAGGCCAAGCAGTGTGAGCCTTCGCTTCATGGGAGATTCCGCCTCGTCAAGAGAGCCCAACTCGATCGCCGACCAGCCCCACCAATCTTAAGCGAATCCGAACCTGTTCGGAAATGGTAGGGAGGTTGGAATTTGGGATGGGGGGGGGATTCAAAAACTGATGTCAAATTTTCCTTCAGCAGAATCATGGGAAAGCGAGGGTCAAAGAAAGGTGATAGCTTTCGAAGCGAAAGCTGTGGTTGCCAAGGGTGAGTTCGATTCTCATGTACGACTATCGCGACTACCACCGGACCATTGTGGCGTACCACGGAACAACCGTGGCCGATGCTGACAAGCTGGTGAATGGTGAAGACTTCAAGAACAGCGATAAGAGCCATGAGTGGCTTGGCGAAGGCGTCTATTTCTGGGAGTATGCACCCAAGCAAGCTTGGTGGTGGACCAAAGATCACAAGAAGAATTCCAGGCCCGCAGTTGTTGGGGCGATGATCCGACTGGGGAATTGTTTGGATCTGCTCGATCCCGAAAACGTTCGATGGCTGAAAAGGGTTTACGACGATATAATTCCAAAGTGGGGAGCAGCCAAGCTTCCCATCCCGAAGAACATGCGGTCGCGTAAAAATTTAGATTGCGCGATCCTGAACTGGATCTATTCGCAGTCCGACACAACCGAGACCCCGATTGAGACCAGCCGAGGGGTCTACGTTCCCACAGATAGCGCCAAACGGGTCTGGACAGGGAGTTGGATTTATGACGAGGCCCACATCCAAGTCTGCGTCCGAGAACAACAAAACATCCTCGCCCTCTGGCACGTCCGCCCCGATGGCAGCTACGGGAAAAACGAGCTCTCCACCCAAAAAGTCCGCTGAGCCGGCTGGTACACTTAGGCTCGTCGCTGACATGGCGAAGTCGATGACTCCTGACGAACTGCGTCAGTCGCTGATCGCGGCTGGCATTATCGCCAAAAGCGGCAAGCTCACCGCTCACTACGTGACCAGGAAGACACCCAAAGACAAAGCGATCGGAACGCAGGGTTCTCCCCGTAAGAAGAGCGCGCCATCGAATGGATCAATGTCCACGGTTTGATTGATCGCAATCATTGACACCGAGTTTCAGCCATAGAAATCTTGGATGGTCTCTTTCCATTGACGAACCGTCTCATCGTCGGGCGCGGACTTGTTCGTCTTGTAAGTCTGAAGGATCTCCTCGGCGGAGCGGCCTCGCGGGATCGGTGAGGCGATGACTTCCCGGGGCGTCAAGGTTTCGAGCAGCCCCTTCATCAGTTCGACTCGATCGGCGACCGGCCAGCGGCTGACTCGGTCGAGCACCTCCGCCAGTTCGCTGGATTCGCTGAGGCTCATCGATCGTTCCTTACGCACCGGGCCTGGCATCGAACGAACAGGGATTCGCGGTTCCATTCTACAAAATTCTCCAAGAAAATCCCGAACCCCGCCCAGAAACACGGTTCGAACATCACCTGCGGTCGCGAATATATCGAACGGACGTCGAACGTGCCTTTCACCGCTTTGATGAGGATCGCTTCCATGCAGACCAGCGCAGCACGGGTTCAGGCGAATCAGGCGAACGCCCAGCGGAGCACCGGTCCGAAGACCGTTGAGGGCAAGGAACGCTCGCGAGCCAATGCGTTCAAGCATGGCCAGACCGGATCGGGAATTGTTCTTCCGGAGGCCGATTCCGCCGAGGTCGAACGGAGGGCCGCAGCCTTCTCCGACGAGTTGATGGCGAACGGCGAACTCGGTCAGGCCCTGGCCCGACGGGCCGCCTTGAACTCGGTCCGGATGGAACGGGCGGCCGATCAGCAAACCGCCGCTCTCTCCCAGCGGGTTCGCCAGGTCGAGGCTGATTTCGTCGCTCCCGACGGTGTTGACGACGATGAGGCGGCGATCCTGCGCGCCGAGGCCGTCCGGATCAGCATGTTCGACCCCTCGCGCGAGGCGACGCTCGCCCGCCGTTACGAGGCCGCCGCCGAACGCAATTTCTTCAAGGCCATCAAGGAGTTGCGCCAGCTCAACCGGCAAGCCGACAGCCTGGCGACCGCCGACCCGGTCGCGGATTTCGGAGCCCCGTTGGGTTCGTTTGGGCCGACGTCCAGCGCCGTCCGCGAGCCCAAACCACGCGACCCCGAACCGGTCGCGCCAACGCCTCGCCCGTCGACAAACTCAGCCTATTTTCCGCCGATGAACCATGAGGTCGACGTGCCGATGACCATCGGGCGGGCTCGCTGACCTCGGACCCGGTCGAAATCGATCCCCAACGGCGGTTGACGATCCGCCGAGCGCCCCGAGTGCGCTTACAGCAAATTCAAAAGATCGACATCCGTGTGAATTCTCGGATTGATCACGTTTTTCTGTTCAGATACCAACCGACCAGGGCGATCACCTGGACAATCACCACGGCGGCGAACTTGATTTGAAAGCTTCGCTTGCTCGACTTGTGGCGGAGGACATACATCGCGGCCAGCGCGACGGGCGAACCTCCCGCGAGCGCGAGGCCGAGCAACACCAGCTCGGGAACTCTCCGGCGATCGAGACCGGCCTGGCGCTTATCCCAGGCGTAAGTCGCCCAGGTTGCCACTCCGATGGCTCCCAGGTAGGCGCCAATCCAGCCCAGACCGACCCGGTGCAGTCCCAAGGTAACGACCAGGAGAACAGCAACCAGGAGGCCGGCGGCCGACATGGTGGGGGAGAGCCCGAGCTTGCCCGGGACAACCCGGGTGGCCCGGAGCCCTCGATCCGACGGCTGGGCGTCGAACTGGACGCGCTGGCCGGCTCGGAGCGGAACTTTGCCGACCACGGCTTCGACGTGGACAAAGACATCCTCGCGGTATTCCGGCGAGCGGATGAACCCGAACCCCTGACGGAGGTTAAACGAAACGACGACTCCCGAGACCATGCTGGGCTTGCTCCATCCCTGGACTATGGACGATCCCACTGGAAATTATTCCGACGGCGGTTCATCCATCGAATCGTCTTCGTCGTCTTGGTCATCACCCCAGAATTCCGATTCGTCAATCAAGCCATATTTTGCAGCAATTTTCGGATCGGTTGTCACCAGTTGAGCATAATCATCGGCGACTCCCCCATTGTCCTCAAGGATCACGCCATCACGTCGCATCTCATCCAGTTGTTCAGCGGCGGCTCGAAGCATTGCAATCATTTCTTCGAGCGATTTCGCTTCAGACGTGAGCCATTTGTTACGCCAGGTCGTGACATAGCGCTTGCGGGCTTGGTTCCACAATTCTCTGTATTTGGCTCTGACAAAGGGATTCAATTGATCGGCGAAATCCGTCGGCAGGTCGATCGTCTTTATCAATTCGAGAACGTCCGAGAGATCCTTCAGCCTGCCGGCGTTTGTCATCCCGGAAGCCAGCTTCAATTCCACAAGCGTGGGTAAATTCAAATAATAGATGCCATCGGACTCGAAATTCACCGTACTTGGATCCGGGAAGGAAACGGGTTTCTTCTTGCCGTCACCCGGATATTCGCCCGTGGTGAGAAACTCGATCTTCACGCCCAGTTCGGTGTCCCGGAGGTGCTTGCTGTTCGTGAATGGCGGAAGATAGCCGAGACCTTCCAGCTTCTCATGGATCGTTTTGAGGTCTTCCTTCGTCACCAAGATATCGACATCCTCGGTAAAACGACGAAGCCCGTGGCGAAACAGTGCCATACCGCCAACGACCGCATAACGGATTTCGAGACCCTGGAGATGCCTGGCAATCTTGTGCAACGCCTGGAAGACGGCGCTGTTTTCTTCGAAGTGCCGGCTTCCTTCGCTTAAGGCCCACCTCGGATCAAGATCGG
>JAJYCH010000510.1 GCA_021778575.1 Planctomycetota bacterium | reverse complement strand
CGTCTCGATCGCGCTGGCGATTCTTGGCTGTTCGCTCGCGCTGGCGATCTCGGTCAAGGCCGCGAAAACGCATGAAGTCCTGATGGCTGTCTATCTGGCGACGGGGGTCGCCTTGCTCGCTTTGCCGATGTGGTGGATTCTCTGTGATGGCCTGAAATCGATGATCGCGACGCCTCCGGAATGGTTCCAGAAGCTCAATCCGTATGAACTGGTGTTCTCCCCCTATACGAATCCCGGATTTGTTAGCCTGGCCGATTTCGCGATTTTCTTCGCCGTCGCGCTGGTCTGCTCCGCCGGACTGGTGGGCTGGTCGATCTGGCGGCTCCGGCGATCGGTCATCGCGACGACCGGTCAACCGGCTGACCGGAAGCGCTGGTTTTCCTGGATCGCCCAGCACTGGCCGCGCTTGCCGGGACCGTCACTCGACCGCAACCCGGTCCTCTGGCGCGAGTGGCATCGAAACCGCCCCTCGCGGCTGGCCCGCTGGCTCTGGCGCGGGCTTTATCTCGTCACCGGCCTGATGGCTCTGGCGGGGACGATCGATGTCATCATCGGCGGAATCTTTGATCAGAACTTCCCGATCGCTCTCGCGTACCTGATTCAGATGTTCTTCGGCCTGCTCATGGTCGCCGCGACGTCGCCGACCGTCCTGGCCGAAGAACGGACCCGGGGGAGCCTCGATATCCTGCTTTCGACACCACTCTCCACCCGCTCGATCGTTCTGGCCAAGTGGTGGGGTGCCTACCGGATGATCTTCGGGCTGATTTTCTTGCCGGTTTACATGGCAATCTTCCTGGCGGCCTCCACCCCGGACGTGCCCAGTTACGCCGCCTCGATCACCAATTACAATGCCGTGCCCATCAATCTCTGGGATCGGCTGCTCGGCCCAACAATTTCGCTGGCCGATTTTCTGGCCTCGGGTGCCTTGATCGTCAGCATCGGAGTCGCGCTGGCCACCTGGATTCCCCGGGTCGGTCGAGCGGTCGGCACCAGCGTGGTCCTGTTTGTTGTCTTGGGAATCGGCTGGCCATTCGTGGAAGTCCTCTTCATCAGTGAATTTTTCAACTACGATCATGAACTCACCGAACCACTCCTCGGCTTGAGCCCCGCTATCGGACCGTTTGTCTCACTTTCGATACTCGGCGGACTGACAAACCAACCGCGAACCTGGACCTGGATCTCCCTGGCGGTCGTGGTCCTGATCAAACTGGCGGGAGCGGCGATCTTGCTCGGCTTGACGATCTTGACGTTCAACCGTTGCCTCGGACGCGTCGTCGCGTCGCGTCCCGCCGATTTTCGACCGCCTCTCGACCCGGAAAGCCGTCGGTTGAAGCAGCCCGAGCCAATCCCGAACCTCGTGCCGGCACTCCTCGCCGTCAACGATTCCCCGTCGCCACGTCCATGATCGCCGCCTCGGTCCAGTCCTCGACCGGCTTCGCCTCGCTCAAAACTCCGCGACTCATCACGGCGATCCGGTCGCAGATTCCCATCAGCTCGGGAAGATACGAACTGACCATCAAGACTGCCTTTCCGGTCGCGGCTTGCTCGCCGATCAGTCGATAAATCTCGGCCTTCGAGCCGACGTCAATCCCTCGGGTCGGCTCGTCGAGCAGCAAGACATCCGCATCCTGATGCAGGAGCCGGGCGAGCGCCACCTTCTGCTGGTTCCCGCCCGACAGGGCACCAATCGCCTGGGTGGGACCAGCGGCCTTGACCCGAAGCCGCTCCAGCCAGTGCCGGGCCTCGCCCCGTCGAGCCGACAGGTCGAGCCAGCCCCAACGAGCATGCCGGTCGAGAACGGGATAGGTCAGATTATCCTCGATCGAGCGTCCCAGCGCCAGACCTTCCCCCTTCCGATCCTCGCTCAGAAAGCCCATCCCTTGAGCGATCCGAGCATGCGGGTTGGAACCCGAATCGATCGATCCATTGACCCGAATCTGCCCACTTTTCACCGGGTCGAGACCGAAGATCGTCCGTAATAACTCCGTCCGCCCCGCGCCGACCAGCCCGGCGATCCCGAGAACTTCCCCTCGACGGAGGACCAGATCCACCCGCCTCGGCAACTTCCGGCCCGAGAGTTCCGAGAGGTCGAGCACTTCCGCCCCGACCGCTCGCGGGATCTTCGGAAACAGTTCGGTCAGCTCGCGACCGACCATCTGCTCGATGATCGTCGCGAACGACGCCCCTTCCACCTGACCCGACGCGACCGACCGACCATCGCGAAGAACCACATACCGCTGAGCGACCCGACGGACTTCTTCGAGAAAATGGCTGATATAAACGATCGCCAGACCCTTTGACTTGAGGCGATCAATCACCTCGAACAGCCGCAGAGCATCACGCTCGGTCAGCGAGCTGGTCGGCTCATCGAACACGATCACCCGGGCCTTCGAGACCAGCGCCCGGGCCACTTCAATCAACTGCTGCCCGCCGATGCTCAGACTCCCGGCCTTCGCGTCGAGCTTCAGATCCGGGTGTCCCAGTGTCTTCAACGCTTCCGAAACGATCGCGCGATGCTCCGACCGCCGGATCAGACCCGCTCGGGTCCGCTCCTGGCCGAGCATGACATTCGCCTCCACCGTCAAGGCCGGAGCGATCGTCAGCTCTTGATAGATCATCGCCACGCCTTGACTCAGAGCCTCGCGCGGGCCTCTGGGCGCATAAGGAGCCCCGCCAAGCTCCATCGAACCGGAATCGGGACGATAAGCACCGCTGAGAATCTTCATCAGCGTGCTCTTGCCGGCACCATTCTCACCGAGGAGAGCCAAGACCTCGCCCGGCCCGAGTTCGAGCGAGACGCCATCCAGCGCCCGACTCGCTCCAAACGACTTGGCGACGTCATTCATCACCAGCAGTGGAGGTTCAATCACTTGCGCCTCGCCAGCATTCCCGCCCCTTCAAGAGCCCTGAGCATCCCCACGGCGCTCGACTCATTCGGGCAAAAAACCCCATCAAACTGGCCGCGAAACCGGGTCAACAGGTTTTGCGACTTCTGCTGAGCCAGGTCCGAGGTCGCCCCCGAATACTGGTCGTCGGACAGAAAAACCACCTTCGGAAATTGCCGCTTCATGGTGTCACAAAAACCCCGCTCGCGCTCGTCGGTGCTCGCCGAACCGACCGCGTAACGCAACAAGATGATCTTACCTTCCCCCTTGAGCAACTGGCCGAGCCGCTCCGCCGCGAGAACGCCACCGTGATAATTATCCGTGGCGACGAAGCTCGAAATCTTGTCCGATTCGAGCGCCGAATCGATGATCACCACCGCGATCCCCTTCGCGATCGCCTGTTCCACTGGTTCAACGAGCGCCTTCGCATCCAGAGGCGCCAGGACGATCCCATCCACCCCCTTGGCGATCGCCGTCTGCACCAGTTCGATCTGAGCTTTCCGATCATCCTCGCGAGCCGGCCCGTTCCAGATGATCTCGACATTCCCCAACTCCTCCGCCGCCTTCGATGCTCCCGCATGCACCGATTGCCAGAACTCGTGAGTCGTTCCTTTCGGGATCACCATGATCTGCCACTTCTTTGTCTTTGCCCCTCCTTTGGCGGCATCGGCTCGACCGTCGACACGAGGCGGATGTAAAACCGCCGCCACTTCGGGATCGTTCAGATTCTCGGGAGTGACCAAAGTCTCGCCCGTCGTGACCTTCGCGGCCACCGGCTTTTTCTCCAGAGCCTCCACCACCGTCTTCACCCCGAGCGAACCCATCCTGAGCGGATTCTGCGCGATCGTTCCCTGAAGCTCGCCCTCTTCAAGAGCCTCCAGTAACCGGGTACTGACGTCGAAGGCAACGAAATGAACTGACTTCGACTCGGGTGGAACAACCGAGGGAACCAACGGGGAGGAACCACCACACCCCGCCCCCAAAATCACCAACGAAATCAGCCAGACGCCAATCCACACGCGTCTCGTAAACACGATAAAGCCTCCCATGGCGGGATGTTCCGAAAAATAAGAGGGTCGGGATAACTCATCGTAGAGGCGACGATGGTGCAACGCAAGGCCCTGAAAACTTCGCCGGAACTTCCCGATCCAAACCAAAAACGATCACGACCGCCGTTTTTTTCTGGCGTCGTAAACCCTTATTGCTACAGAAACTTAATCCAATCGACACCAGGCCAATCCAGATCCCCGGGAGACCAGGTTGTTGACCCACCGAGATCCCGTGATACTATAGGTCTCGTCGCCGCTGGTGTGAGCAACATCAGCAAGTCGAAGTAAGAAATGATCTGAGAGTGAACAACTTTCAGTCATTCACTTCGACCCGACGACCGAAAAAACCGACAGGGTATTGACTCTGGAGAATGTTTCGGTAGATTTGCTCTTGCCAACAGTGATGACGCCTCTGCGAGTGGCTCGTCACAAGTTAAGTTTGCAAGGTTCGCGATAGCACGAAACGGTCAACGACCCTCCTGGGTCGTTTTGTCGTCTACGGTGTGATTCAGAACCATTCGGCCGGAGTCTCTCCCTTTTTAGGGTAGGTTGCTCCGGCCGGCCGCGT
>JAJYCH010000509.1 GCA_021778575.1 Planctomycetota bacterium | reverse complement strand
CTCGTTGAGCCTGACCGATACCCTTTCGTTCGAGGACAAAAACCTGGTGAGCGTCCTGGCGAATGGCTGGGAGGGTAAAAGCCGCCTGTTTCAAGGCGTGAAGCTCCTCAGAGGCCGCGCATTCACAATCGGCGACGGCCGGTCGGTCATGCTCGGCCGGGTTCTTCAGATGAACCTGGGTAAGGATGTTGGCGAGGATCTGGAGATCTCCGGCGAAACGTTTCGAGTGGTCGGGATCTTTGAAAGTGAGAGCCTGTTCGAGAACGGTGGCTTGATCGTTCCGCTGGCCGAACTTCAGCGGATGATGGGGCGGGTCGGCCAGGTCAGCGGATTCGTGGTCGCCGCGAAATCGGCCGATCGGGCGGAAATAACAGCCCTGGCCCGGCGGATCGAGCGCGAGATCTCGGGAGTCGCCGCCGTTCCCGCCCGCGACTTCGTTCAGAGCGACCTTCAGATTCGCCTGACCAAGACCATGGCCTGGGCAACCACCGTCGTGGCCCTGGTTCTCGGCTCGATCGGTTTGCTCAACACGATGGTGATGGCGGTCTTCGAGCGGACCGGCGAGGTTGGCCTGCTTCGAGCCCTGGGCTGGCGGCGACGGCGCATCCTGGCTCTAATCCTGGGCGAAGCCCTGATCCTGGGACTGCTCGGGGCTCTGGTGGGCGTGATCCTGGCTTTCGTTGGCGTCCGGGCATTGCTGCTCGACCCCACCTCGCGAGGGTTCATCGACCCTAACCTGCCTCCGACGGTCCTCTTGATCGGCCTGGCGATGGGCTTGCTCCTCAGCCTCCTCGGCGGACTTTACCCCGCGCTCCGGGCAGCCGCGCTCGACCCGACCGAGGCCCTTCGTCATGACTGAGACCCTTTCCAACCGGCCGCTCCTCGAAGCCCGAGGACTCTGCAAAACCTATCCCGACGGCGCGGTCCAGGCACTCCGAGGCGTCTCGCTGGCGATCCAGACCGGTGAGTCGGTCGCGATCACCGGGCCCAGCGGGTGCGGCAAGACAACCTTGCTTCAGCTTCTGGGAGGGCTCGATCAGCCCGACTCGGGCGAGGTCTGCTTCGAAGGCGAACCGCTGTCCCGACTCGATCTCGACGCTTTCCGGAGCCGCCGATTAGGCTTCGTTTTCCAGTCGTTTCACCTGCTCTCAACCCTGTCGGCCGCCGAGAATATCCAGGTGCCGATGTTCGAAGGACCCTGGTCGCGGACAGAACGGCGGGCCAGGGCGGAATCGCTGCTCGAAGAGGTTGGCCTGGCGCACCGGAAAAACCATCGGCCGGGCCGACTCTCGGTCGGCGAACGGCAGAGAGTCGCCATCGCCCGGGCGCTCGCGAATTCGCCCGGCTTGATCCTCGCCGACGAACCGACCGGGAACCTCGACAGCCGGACGCAGGCTGAGATTCTCGAACTTCTCGCCCGGCTCCGGGCCGAGCGGTCGCTGACGCTCGTGGTCGTGACGCATAGCCGCGAGGTCGCCGCCGCTTCGGATCGCGAGGTCCGAATTCTCGACGGTTTGATCCGCGAAGCCTGAGCCGGGACGGTCGTTCGACAATCCCGCTCAAAGAACCCCGGCGGTAATCTCCTCCAGAGCACCCAGGAACGTGTCGATCTCCGCCTCGGTACTGAACGGGCCAGGGCTCAGGCGGATGGTTCCGTCAGGAAACGTACCGAGCGCCTTATGGATGTAAGGCGAGCAGTGCAGGCCGGGGCGGATCGCGATATCGAACGAACCGTCGAGAATACCGCCGATTTCCTGCGGCGAGATCCCTTCAGGGACGATCAACGAGAGCGCTCCCACGTGGGTTGCCGGCTCCCATCGACCGGCGATCGACCAGCCTTCGTTGGCGTCGGCCCAGTCGACCACTTTCTGGAGCAGTTCGACCTCGTGAGCCCGCGCGACATCAACCCCGCGCTCGGCCACCCAGGCGATTCCGGCGGCAAGTCCGGCGACACCAAGCACGTTGGGCGTGCCGCCTTCGAGAGAATACGGAAGCTGCTGGGGCTGCGTCTCGCTGGCCGAATCGCCGCCGGTTCCCCCTTCACGCCAGGCCCGGGGGTTGGCACGCGGGCCAACGTAAAGAGCCCCAGTGCCGGTGGGACCGTAGAGCGCCTTGTGGCCGGGAAAGGCGAGGAGGTCGATGGTCGAGGTCTTCAGGTCGATCGGCACCAGTCCCGCCGACTGCGCGGCGTCGACCAGGAACAAGGCCCCGGCCTCGCGGACGATCGCGCCGATCGCATCGATCGGCTGAACTGTTCCCAGAACGTTGGAGGCGTGGGTCAGGGCGACGAGTGAGGTCTTCGGGGTGAGCGCCTGACGGATCGATTCGGGGTCGAGATAGCCGTCCGTCGAGGCCACCCGGGTGAGCGTGATGACGCCCTCTTTTTCGAGCTTGCGGAGTGGCCGACTGACCGAGTTATGCTCAAGATCCGACGTGATCACGTGATCGCCCGGCTTGATCAGTCCCTTGATAGCGATGTTCAAGCTATCGGTGCAGTTACAGGTGAAGATCCACCGCTCAATCCCCTCGCCGCCAAAAAACCGGTTGAGCGCGTGTCGGCAATCATCGAGAGTCCGCTCGGCGGCCATCGCCATCTTGTGGCCCGCTCGGCCGGGATTGGCGAGGCTCGTTCGGGCGAACTTGTCGAGAGCCTGGTAAACGGTTTCCGGCTTGGGAAAGCTGGTCGCGGCGTTGTCGAGATAGATCATGGTTCCGATCCGAATAAAAGCAGACGGTGCGAACCGGGCTTAGCTGCCCACAAACTGGGCGTAAAGTGTCCGGGCTTTGACGATGTCGTTCGTCCCCTTGATGATCGCGCGACCATCGGGAAAAACCGTGAACTCGTGCCCCTCGGCGGCAAACTTGAGCATGAACGCATTGTGCCGGACTTCGCCAACAGGCGCGAGTCGTCGAGCCATCTCCAGGAAGTCGAGCGGTTCGGGACGTCGGGCGGCAACCTGCACCGCGTTCCGACCGCAGAGCGTCGTCGTGTGCGAGCCGAGTTCGCCGTCGAGCCACTCAAACTTGTGATGCTTGCAGCACGGACAATCGACCTTGCCCAGCAAGCCGGCGACCTTGAGCCGGCGGAAGTTCCAGTCCCAGACGTCGATCATGAACAGTTCGACATTCAAGGCGTCGTAAGCACCACTGAGCAGCTTGATCGCCTCGACCGCCTCGAACGAAGCGATCACGGCCACCGCCGGACCGAGCACGCCGGCCGTCTCGCAGGTTGGCGTCATCCCCGGCGGCGGGCTATCCTCGATCAAGCAACGGAGGCATGGGGTGATCCCCGGCCGGATCGTCATCGATTGCCCTTCGGAGCCGATCACGCCGCCGAAGATCCAGGGCTTGTTCAGCTTCACCGCCGCGTCGTTGATCAGGTAACGGGTCTCGAAATTATCGGTCCCGTCGAGGATCAAATCGGCGTCGGCGACAAGCCCCAGGATGTTCGTATGATCAATATCGGTGACCACCGGCTCGATCGTCACCGCCGAGTTGATCTTGCGCAATTTCCGAGCGGCGGCTTCGGCCTTGGGGAGATTGGCGGCGACGTCGTCCTCATCGAACAATATCTGCCGCTGAAGGTTGTGGGTCTCGATGAAGTCGCGATCAACGATCCGGACATGGCCGACCCCGGCGCGGACCAGGTGGTTGGCCAGGACCGTTCCCAGAGCGCCGCAGCCGCAGATCGTCACCCGCGAACCCATCAATTTCCGCTGACCGGCCTCGCCCAGTTGCGGAAACCGGACCTGCCGGCTGTAGCGGTCGATGGAATCTGAAGTGGTTTCGCCCGCTGACATGATCATCCCTTTGCGTGCTCTTTCTCTCGTAGGGCAGGGCTTGCCCTGCCGCGACGATTGACCGGCAGGGCAAGCCCTGCCCTACACATTCGAATGGGCCGGAAACTCAGCCCCCGGCCACGGCCGGGATGATGCTCACTTCGTCCTTGGGCTCGACCTTGGTTTCGAGGTCGTCGAGATAACGAATATCTTCATTGTTGACATAAACATTCACGAATCGACGCAACTCGGTCCCATCGAACAACCGCTCTTTCAGGGCGGGATGAGCCTCGAAGACCTGGCCGAGAACTTCGCCGACCGTCGAGCCGGTGGTGTCGACGCTATCGAGCCCGTTGGCATGCGGACGGAGTGGCGTGGGAATCTTGACGACGGGCATGAACGCTTCCTTTTTCTTTCAAAACCAGATATCATCAATGACCGATGGTCGAACGTTACAGGAATATTCCTGTCAACCATCATCCATCGACCCGGAAAATCGATCAATCAGGCCCCAGCGCCCACCAGCTCGCCCGCTTCGAGACCGATCAGGGCTTCGAATTCGTCGAGGCTCGGCCGGATCACGGCGGGGGTCGGCACCTTGCCGTGCAAGGCTTCCTGGGTCTTCAGTCCATTGCCGGTGATGCAGATCACCGTCGAGCCGTCGCGGTCGATCCGGCCTTGCTCGATCAGCTTGCGGGTCACGGCCAGGGTCACGCCGCCGGCGGTCT
>JAJYCH010000508.1 GCA_021778575.1 Planctomycetota bacterium | reverse complement strand
TGCCACGTCCTGTTCGGAACCGGCGGGAACGTCGGCCCCGAGCTAACCGGCTCGAACCGGGGGGATCTCGACTACCTGCTCTCGAACGTTTTCGACCCTTCGAGCCTGATCGGCAAGGATTACCTGGCGCACGTCGTCGCGACCAAGGATGGCCGGGTCTTGACCGGGATCATTCGATCAGAGGATAAAGATGCGATCACACTCGTCACCGCCAACGAGACCTTGACGCTCCCCAAGCCCGAGGTCGAAGACCGCAAGCCGAGCGAGACGTCGATGATGTCCGAAGGGCTCTGGGCGACGCTCAACGACCACGAGGTCCGCTCGCTCGTGGCCTATCTCGCCAGCCCGGCCCAGGTGCCGATGCTGGCCACGGCCGAAAATATCAAAGCATTTTTTAATGGCCAGAACTTGCAAGGCTGGGATGGTGACGCGAAGCTCTGGACCGTCGAGAACGGCGAGATCGTCGGCAAGACCACCGGCCTGGCTCACAACGCGTTCCTCCGTTCCGACCTGAGCCTGACCGACTTCCGCCTGACGGTGCAGGTCAAGCTGGTGAACAACGAGGGGAACAGCGGCATCCAGTTCCGCAGCGAATTCCTGCCCAACGGCGAGGTCAAAGGCGACCAGGCCGATATCGGAGTCGGCTGGTGGGGCAAGATTTACGAGGAAAACGGCCGAGGCTTGCTCTGGGACAAATCGGGCGAAGCGTTCGTGAAGCCCGGCGAGTGGAACACGTATGAAGTGATAGCGATCGGATCGAAGGTTCAGACATTCATCAACGGCCAACCCTGCGCCGTGCTCGACGATCCCGCCGGTGCCAGGCGAGGGATCATCGCGTTCCAGCTCCACTCAGGCGGGGCGACGGAGGTTCGGTTCAAGGATTTGAAGGTCGAGCTGGAGCCGAAGAAATGAACTATCTCTCTCAATCGTTGCAATGATCGAATACGGAATTCCTGAACCGCCTACGCCGGAGATGAGCAAGCATCAGCCTGCTCACGCATGTGGGGGTGAGCAATCCGATCGCCGCCGCGATGGTCCAATCGGTACGCCTTGGTGATAAGATGAGACCGGTCCACTGATCGGAAGCCACGAGCTCGGACTTTTCGATGACGCGGGTTTGCTGATTGGAATCGATCACCTGGACCAAGTGTTTTGTGTGTCCGACCGGTCGTACCACCAGGAAATGTCCATCCCGATCGACTTTGAGAAACGCGAGGACAGGCCGATCGATAAGGTCGGCTTTCTTGCCGATGAAAACTCCGTCAAGCCTGAGTCCAAACCAGTGAGCGGCTTCTCGCAATTCCTGCATCGAGTGGCCCCCGGGTCGTGACCGTCCCAGTTTGGCCGCGACTGCGTCGAATGTCGCCGTTCGCCCTTCCAGTTGAAGCAATGCGTAGATAGCGGCTGTGCCACAGTCTCCCAACTGTGGATTGGGTTCATCGGCAGTTATCGCGGACGAACTTATCAGAAAACAAGGGATGACTAATGTTTTGGTTTGAATGAAACGACGCCGATCAATCATTGTCCCTTCCATTTCCAGTAACACGCCCCCGCCAACAGTCCGACACCCAAGAGCACACAAACAAGTTGAAGCCACAGGGTGGCTGTCCATTGTGATCGAGCAGGTGAAGAGGCTTCAAGTTCTCTGGATTGCTTGTCCGCCTCGGCCAGGTTCATGTCGATCCGCTTGCGAATGCTCACAGGGTCAGTCCGAAACGAATCTTGAGCCGGCTGAGCTTCGAACTCCTGTCGTAAGCTGCCGGTGCCGGATGTTGTTCGAGGGCCGACAGTTCACCGACGGTCGGCAAGGCCGTGGCCCTGCGGACGGTGAACAGGGAGTCCGGTAAATCGACATTCGTCCGAACCGAGCCATGAACGATATCGATTGTTCGCTCGGATACAGCATCGTTATATATTTTATTTTCCCAGATATACCACCGAGTTGTGCTCCGGGCTGGGAACCATGTTGATTTTCCGTTCTGTGCGGGATATTCGGCAAGCGTGTTTTCAGTCCGCGCGATCAGTTTTCCCGCTTGATAAGTCTCGGTCCTGACGACGTGAGCGTTCCGATCAATGTCGACCCAGAACCGACGATAATCCTGATCATGCCGTGGCGAGTTGGGGCTGATATCGTACTGAAAACGCAGGCAATCACGTCCGTTGAAATCCTCCCACCCCTGGAATGCGTAATGACGCGTATTCAGGTCGCCGCGCTCTCTCCAGTACCAGGCCGACCAGAAAAGATCCTGAACTCCCCAGACATCGTTTAATGAGGCGATCGAGCCCGGTCCGGTTCGGATGTTTCGGAGCGGGTCAACGGGCGTTTTCGCATCAAGGAGTCCTCGGATCTCCTCGCTCTTACCGTTGAGAACGGCATTTTTTTTCCGGACGACACCGGCCGTTGGGCTCTTTCGTTTCACGAAAACGTCCGTGAGTCCCGCGCCATCGGCTCGGTAAAGAAAGGTACCCTGGAAATCGTCATCGAACATCTCGGAATCTGTACCGAGGTTCTCCGGACCGATCCATCGTGTTCGTCCCTCGTACACGAAGACGACCGTCTTCATGAAATCGGATCGTTCCTTGACGATCTGAGAGAACTGGGCCGCATTGATCTCGGGGCCTGAAGTCGAGGTCAAGAGAAACATCGGAAGCGCGACCAGATAATACACAGCCATGCCCTGTCTTTATCAGTTCCATGAAAATGAATGATCCGAGACGCGACTTGCTCGGCTCAACGCGGATTCGCCAGCGTGAGAATTACTGTGTGGGAGATCCAGGATTACCAGGATCGCCTTGCTGAGGTTGTGCAGTGAATTGATTATAAGATCCGCTACAGTTGCCGTTCACAGTGTCGGCTTCACAAACCCCATGCCCCAAAGCTACCTCGTAGACACAGGAACCAGTAAACTTTCGGCTTCCCGGAGGTGTCCCCCCGCAGTTGACAGCTTGGGAGAAAACAATTGGTGTGGTATTTCCTGATGCATATCCACTCGCATAGACATCAGGGCAACGAACGCAAACCGACCCGTTTGGTACAGTGGTCGCCGCAGTGCAACTGGCATTTGAGTACTGACCGGAACCCGCATTGGCATCATCACATGAGTACGAAGCGCTTGCTCCGCCCATCTGTCCCCCATTGGTACCGACGACACGGGCAAGAGTGGAATCCGCCAGGTGAGCACCGGAGATCGAGCGTTCAGTGAAGGAGAAGGCGCTGAACAATGAAATGGCACTCACGAAGCCCAAGGTCAAGATTGGTCGATCGATAGGCATGTTCATTTACTCAAGTTTGGATGAAAAGTGGCCTGAATTCATGGCGGATAATCTGTCGGGTCAATCGACCAACTCACCTCCATTGCGAGTTCCCAGGCCCCGCCAGACCGCCTGGGAGATAGTTTCGGCGACGAATCGGCACGATCCGTCGCCCATCAAGACATTGACGCCGTCAGGGTGGTTGCTCCGCGCCGTGGCCATTCCTCGGGCTGTCAGGAGCTGGGCGTACATCGCGTCAGGGATGATCCCATTGGGGACCTGAGCGTGGTTGTACAGGGTTCGTTCCCGCCCAGTCCAGAACCAGTATCGACCGTTTTCATGGTAAATCATCGGGTTCGTCGGTCGAGCCGCCGCCCGACAGGCCAGGAGTAACTCATCGGCGGTGAAGACCAGGGATTCGAGGTTGAATGTGTCGCGGGTCGGGTCGACCGCAGTCCCTCCCGAACCTCGGAGTCGCTCGCTGAACAGGGCCGTGTGCGACATTCCATCGGGGACACGGGCGGGCGTCACCAGTCCGAATTCCGCGAGTAATCCGTTACCGCTGTCCGGTTCCTCGGCTGTCTGTTGATAATTCAAGCCGACGCCGGTGTTCCCTCGGTAATTCGTTCCCGTTTCCGCGAAGGCCCCACCGTCGGATGGGCAAAGGAAAACTGCGATCTGGGAATATCGTGCCGTCGTGTTGACGGTTTCGTCGTTTCTGGCCCAGGCTGGTGGCCATGTGCTTGCCGGGTAGCCCCAGATGTCGGGGTAGGCACTGACCGTGAAGTTGATCGCGTTGTAGATGGGCTGATCGTCGAGAAACGGCAAAAGCCTCGAGTGGACCGAGAAGAATTTGCGAGGCTCTCGATAAAAATTCAACACGTTCGGCGGAAAACAACCCATTACCTGTAAGTAGTTATTCGTTCCGATGCCGATCTGGCGAAGATTCGACGAGCATTGTGTCCGTCTGGCTGCCTCACGCGCTGATTGGACGGCCGGCAAGAGCAAGGCGATCAGCAAGGCAACGATCGCACAAACGACGGCAAGCTCGATCAGAGTGAAACCTCGAACTCGCGGAGAAGATTTCATTCCGTGCTCCGTTGATTCGACACGCAGTCAAGGAATCTGTCATTATGGTCATTTCCGGAGAGTGTGACGAGCCGCCACTCTCCATTTGGCTTATTTTGGGTTTAAGCAAGAGAATGGGGGGGAGTCAAGGAAAAATCGAGAAATTTCGATCATCCAATAATTGAACCC
>JAJYCH010000507.1 GCA_021778575.1 Planctomycetota bacterium | reverse complement strand
CGGCGGCTACTCCAGCAACGCCATCAAGCAGGCGCTGCAGCTCGAGGAGCACCTCAAGGCCGAGGGCAAGCAGGCCGTGAGCTTCCTCATCGGGCGCAAGGCCGTCAGCTACTACAAGTTCCGCAACAAGCCGGTCGAGCAGAGCTGGACGGGGACCTCGTCCATGAGGTGCCAGACCCACGGCACGCCGAGGAATTCGAGGCAGCCGAGCAGCCCGAGACCGCCCAGACCCAGGAGCATCCAGGGATACACCACATCGGGCCGGAAGGCCTCGACCTCCTGGATCAGCGCGTGGACGTTGTGCGCCGAGAACCAGTTGGAATCGACGTCCCAGACCTTGTTCACGGCCGGGTGGCTCGCGCCGCGCGTCGCGTTGTACCAGAGGTCGCTGAGGTGGAGACGGCGGAGGACGTGGGGCTCGTCGACGGCCGCGACGGCGACCCGCGGCGTGCTCGTCAGCACGCGGACCTCGTGGCCGTTCTTCCGGAGGGTATCGACCACCTGCTTGCAGCCCAGCTCGTAGCCGCCAATGATATCGGGCGGGTAGAGGTTGCTCAGGACCAGGATCTTCAAGCGGCCACCTCCCGGCTTCGCGTGATCAACGGCTCATAGATCGAGACGAACCGGGCTCCCGCGACCCGGAAGTCGTATTCCTGGTCGACTTGTCGGCGAGCCTGACGCCCGAGACGCTCGACCAGGGCCGGGTCGTTGGCCAGTCGTCGGAGCCGATCGGTCAATGTCGGCAGGTCGTCGAAGACGTAGCCGGTCTGGCCGTCGAGGACGTATTCGGGCATCCCCGCCACGTTCGAGCAGATCGCCGGGGTTCCGCAGGCCATCGCTTCGAGCAGCGTGAACCCCATCAGTTCGGGACAGAGGTGCGTCACGCCGTAGTAGTCGCGATAGACCGACGGCAGGACGTTGACCCAGGCCCGTCGGTACAGGCTGAGAATGGCGTGGTCATCGGCGTCGGTGATGAAAGTCACGTTCTTGCCGGCCGAGAGCCCCTTCAGAACCTCGAAATAGGCCGGCTCATAGGGCCGACCACAGACGGTGAGCGGGAGCTCGGGCGGAAGCGCGGTGATCAGTTGGTCGATCCCTTTGTGCGGTAGCAACCGGCCGACAAACAGCACGCGGTCGCGAACGACCTTCTCGCGAGGCGGAGTGAAGTGGGCGCCGTCGACGCCTCCCTTGACCACGGTGATCGGCGTGCTCGTCCGATAGAGCGCCGCGCCGAACTTCGAGTTCGAGATGATATGATCCGCCAGTTCGAGAGCGCCGACCGAGGTTCCAAGAGTGCTGGTCGTCCCGCCGTGGTCGGTCACCACGATCGGCTTGTTCTGTTGTCTGGCGACGAGATACGCCATCTCCGAGCAGCGAGTGTACGCCTGGTGAACGTGGATCAGGTCGGCGTCGGCGATCGCGGCGGGCAGATCCCACGAGACGACATCGAGCGGATTGATCGGCGGCCGCGCGGCCTTGAGGATCTTCGCGGTCAGGCCGGGGGCGATCGGGTACGACCGCGTTTTCGGACCGAACGAAATCAGGTCGACCGAGTAAGCCCCGCCGGTACTCTCGACGATCCCACGCGAAAGGTTGAGCGGATACCGCTCTCCTCCACCAATATACGATTCATCACTGAAGTACATGGGGGTCAGACAGGCGATTTTCGCCACAACGAAGTCTCCGACTCCCACGACTCTTTCGAGCGTCCCAAGGGATCGGGCCGGGAGCGCCCCCCTGGTCGGACGAGGGGCATCCCTGCCCCAATCCGCTCGGAATGCGCGAGACTTGTAACAAAGGGAGCCCGATCGGTCAAGCTCGTGTGAAGACCACCCGACCGAACCCGTACGCTTGGTACTCTCGATTTAGCATCGACCGCGGCCGGCGATTCCGTTACCTTCCCGACCAAACCCCGATCCAGAGCCAAAGGAGGCCATCATGCGTCCGATGACTGCTGTCGCGTGCCTGGGCACGATCGTTGGCTCGCTCATTTTGCTTCCCGCCGACCAAGCCGAGGCGAGCGTCATCCCGCCTCGGATCGCCCAGCTCGTCGACAAGAGCGAACGGATCGTCCTGGCAAAGGTGGAATCGGTGCAATCCGGGCCTGGTCCGGAGATTCGCCAGGCCAGGGCCACGGTGAAGGAAGTCTGGAAGGGGCCGAAGGTCGAAACCGTCGAGTATCGGATCACACCCGGTTTCGCCTGCGATATTACCGAGGCGGTAATTGGCGAGACCGTCCTGCTGTTCCTGGTCAAGGAAGAAAGCGGGTGGGGAAGTGCCTGGGCCGGTCGGGGTCGGATGACACTGGAGACGCTGAACACGAAAGAGCATCTGTCCTATTTCAACGACGTGATTTTCCCGGATGATACCCACTCCATCACTTTCTCCGATGATAAAAAAGCTGGATTCGACCGGGGGGTGGAGTTGAAGCTCGTCAAGGAACTGGTCGACAAGGCGATGGCGGCCGGGAAGAAATAAGCTTCCGAAGAACTTCACACCCCAGTCACCGCCGCCGGAACACCCGTCGTGATGTCGGGATATTTCAGCGTGAAATCCAGTTCGGCGTGCATCAAGGCGTTCGAGATCCGCTTGTTTGACTCCTCGCGACCGGCCTTGCCGCTGCCTGGTTCGGGCGGTTCGAACCGAGGGGCCGGACCTCCCAGCGCCTCGGCGGCGAGCGTGTAGAACTCGCGACGAGGAGCCGGTCGATCGTCGCTGACGAGGTAGAGCGATTTCCCCTCCCCCTGGTCGAGCGCGGCGACGGCGGCCGTCGCGGCGTCGTCGATGTGGATCAGGTTGAGGAACTTGTCGGGGTCGCCGGCAATCGGCTTACCGGAGAGCAAGTCGTCGCGCTTCATGATCCGGCCTGGCCCGTAAAGGCCCGAGAACCGCAAGATCGTCGCCGGAAGTGGACCCTCGACCTCGTTCGATCGGATCAATTCCTCGGCCTCCAGGCAAGCCTTGCCGGATTCAGACTGAGGTTCGGCGGGCGAATCCTCGGTCACCCAGCCACCGTCGTTCTGGCCGTAAACGCCGGTCGAACCAGCGTAGACCAGCATCCCCGCGCGGTCGACCAGATGTCCCAGAGCATGTCGCAAACCATCGACATAGACCGACCGGATCGGCACGCCCTTCGAGCGATCAAACCCGACGCAATAGAGCACCCGGTCGACCTCCGGAAGCCTCGCCAGTGACTCCGGAACCAGCACGTCGGCCACCATTGACTCGATCCCAGCGCGAGAAAGCTCGATCGCCCGCCCCAGCGAGCGAGTCGTCCCATAAACCCGGTCGCCACGCTCGATCAACAGTCGAGCCACGCGAATACCAAGATAGCCACAGCCA
Organism: Planctomycetota bacterium; assembly: GCA_021778575.1. GTDB lineage: Bacteria > Planctomycetota > Planctomycetia > Isosphaerales > Isosphaeraceae > Tundrisphaera. The sequence continues at coordinate 1,167 of JAJYCH010000507.1, read as the reverse complement.
ACGATCAGCGTTTTCGTCCGGGCCAAATGTCGAGTCCTTCTCAAAAAAAAGTGGTCAGTGGTCGGTTGCCAGCGGTCAGCCAGAGCAGAGGAGTTACGGGAAGGTTACTGACCACTGCCAACCGACCACTGACCACTCGTTTGCTCACGCACCCGGTTCGTCGACCAGCGGCGCGGGGGGTTGCTCGGTCTCGGGACAGCCGGCTTCGAGGTAATTTTGGAGCAAGAGCCGCGCCGCGAGCATGTCGCGTTTCGACTGGCGATCCTTCAACTTGAATCCGGCCGAGCGCAGGACGTCCTCGGCGTCGACGGTCGTGTAACGCTCGTCAAAGAAGTAGACCGGCAACCCCGTCTCGCGGGCCAGCCAGGCCCCCCAGCGCCGGGCCAGCTTCGACGACTCGCTCTCGCCGCCGCCAGTGTGCAACGGCAACCCAACGACGATCCGATCGACGTCATGCTCGCGGATCAAGTGGCGATAATGAGCAGCGTCGCGGCTCCAGTCGCGGCGAACATAGACTTCCAGAGGAGTCGCAATCGACCGCCCCGGATCGCTGACCGCCGCGCCCACGCGCCTGGTCCCGAAATCGAGCCCGAGCACGCGGGTCATGGACATAAGAAGGTTCCTGGACAAAAAAGTAGGATGGTGCCGAGCCTCGGCACCATGCCACAAAATATCAACATTCATCACAACGTCGAGCCGAACCCCGCCTTATCCAGCCCTTCGACCAGCGCCTTGAGTTTGTCGAGTTGATCCTTCTTCGCCACCAGCGTCGCCCCCAGCGCCTGGACGATTACCAGGTCTTCGACACCGAGCGTGGCAATCAGGCCGCCGTCGTCGGAGACGATGATGCTTCCCGAAGTCTCGACGGGCATCACCTGGCCTTGAATCGTGTTGCCGTTCGCGTCGGGCGCGACGAGTTCGGTCAGGGCTCGCCAGTCGCCCACGTCGTTCCAATCATACACGACTTCAAGCACCCGCACGTTCGGGGCCTTTTCCATCACGGCCTTGTCGATGGGCACTTTCTCCAGCAAGGGATACTCACGGGCGATCACCTGGGCCTCTTCGGACGTGCCCAGCGCGGCCCGAATCCGGTCGAGCGCCTCGGCAAGTTTGGGCCGGTGGACGGCGAGGGCGTCGAGGATTGCTCGGGCCTTCCAGACGAAGATT